>DTWD01000466.1 GCA_012963185.1 Acidobacteriota bacterium | reverse complement strand
TATATCTGTCCAATGGATGGCCGCTAAAATACAGTCCGAGCGATTCCTTCTCATACGACAACTTCTGGATTTCTGACCACGATGCGACATTAGGTAGGTCAATGCCGTTCTCGGAACTACTGTCACCATCAAGATCATCAAACAGCTGGGACTGGCCTAACTCGCGATCTTTTTGGAATCGGTTGCCGTGTTCAACCGCACGATCAATCAGGGCGAACAGCTTCGAACGAGAATCTGATACTTCAGACTCTGAACTCGCACTGCGTACCAGAGAATCCAGCGCTCCTGCCTTGACCAATCCCTCAAGCACACGTTTGTTTACGAGTCGCAGGTCGACGTTTTCGCAGAGCGAATGAAGCGACCTAATCCGTTGAGTCTCGGCTCGACAGGCCAGGATTGACATAATCGCTAATTCGCCCACATTCTTAATTGCGCCTAGACCAAAACGGATGCCTTCGTTGTCGACAGTAAACCGCACATCGCTCACGTTAACGTCTGGTGCCAGAATCGGCACAGCCATGTCACGACATTCGCCCAAATACACGCCAAGTTTGTCAGTATTTTGTGACTCACTAGTCAGCAAGGCAGCCATAAAGTACCAAGGGTAGTTAGCCTTCAAATACGCGGTCTGATATGCGAGCAATGCATACGCTGTCGCATGAGATTTATTGAACCCGTATCCCGCAAAATACTCCATAAGCTCAAAAATTTTCTTGGCTTTATTCTTTGGAAGTTTTCGTTCAGTCGCTCCTTCAATAAACCGATCACGCTGTGCCTTCATGACACGAGCATCCTTCTTACCCATCGCCTTTCTTAAGAGATCGGCCTCACCCATGCTAAAACCAGCCAGGTCTGACGCAATTCTCATGACCTGTTCCTGGTACGCAATGACACCATAGGTGTCGCTTAAAATCGGCTCCAGCTCGGGCACCTCGTATTTAATGGCAACCTTGCCATGCTTGCGGGCTATAAAATCATCGATCACGCCCCCACGCAGAGGCCCAGGACGGTATAAGGCATTCAACGCAATAAGATCGTCTATGCGCTGCGGTTTCGCTTTTCGCAGGACCTCTCTCATCCCAGAACTTTCAAACTGAAATATTCCCAAAGTTCTTCCATCGGAAAATAACTGATAAGTCCTGTAATCATCGAGAGGAATATCCGCCAGAGCTAAATCAATACTCTCATTCTGGCGAATGGTTTCCACTGCATCGTTCAACAATGTGAGGGTTCGCAAGCCTAAGAAATCCATCTTCAAGAGACCGATTCGCTCAATCTCTTTCATGGCCCACTGCGTTGTGATCTCACCTTTTTGGTTCTTATAGAGTGGCACAAACTCTGTTAACGGTTTCGGGGCAATAACAACACCAGCCGCATGAACTGATGCATGTCTCGTCATGCCTTCTAATCGTTTTGCAACACTCAATAACTCCGTAACCCGCGGATCACGTTGCATCAACTCTTTAAGTGGAGCGCTTTCGTTTTCCGCACGTTCAAGCGTCATATCAAGTGTGGGAGGAATTTGTTTCGCCACACGATCCACGTCAGCATAGGAAATATCAAGGGCCCGACCAACGTCACGAACGGCAGCACGCGCCTTCATGGTGCCAAACGTAATAATCTGCGCTACATTCTCTCGACCGTACTTCTGCGTGACGTAATCAATCACCTCTCCACGACGTCGTTCGCAAAAGTCAATGTCAATATCAGGCAGGGAAACACGTTCTGGATTTAAGAATCGCTCAAAAATTAGGCCAAATTCAAGCGGATCCACGTCAGTTATCTTGAGGCAGTACGCGACGAGGCTTCCTGCTGCCGATCCCCGACCTGGTCCGACCGGGAT
>DTWD01000465.1 GCA_012963185.1 Acidobacteriota bacterium | reverse complement strand
GTGCGCTTCGTCCCATTCGCGGGCGAGGAGCTAGTTGGCAGTGGAAAAGAACCGTTCCTTAAGCAAGGGGATTCCTTCTTTCCGCCACCATTCGGGGCTTACATAGCCGCTGGACATCCCTCCAGCGTCATATCGTTTAACAAGATAGAACGCTTTGATCTCGGACGGAATCGAAGGCGTAGTCGGCAGCACGACTTGTCAGGCTTACGTGTATCGTTACGCAAACACATGGCGATTTTCAGAAATCTGGCCTACGTCGTTGTCATCCTTCTTGTCTCCGTTAACACAGTGTTGACGCAGGCACCAGTGTCAGATGTGCAGGGCGTCGTTGAAGCCCATCCATTCGAGAATCTGAGTGGTCAAGAAGAAGACGATTGGATCGGCGCTGGCATTGCCAATGCCATCGCTACTGAGTTCGCTCTTGCGCAGGGGCCACCCCGCTGGTTAGTCCGTGGTGCCTATCAACGGGTGGGGGACCAGATTCGTATCACTGCGAACTTGATTGTATTCGACACCGATACTGTCGAAACTTCGATTAGGGTGGATGGTGTAATCACTGACCTTTTCAGCCTCCAGGATCAGTTAACGGCGCAAGTCGTGACCGCGATTCGCGACACTGAACGGCGCGTGCCGTCAGACGAGCCGGCGGGACTCGTTTCGTCGTCTGGTTCCATGGCGAGTTCGAACCGCGAGGTGGCTGACGACTCACCCGCAGAGACCGTAACCGAGACAACGGGGCGAGTGATCGACGGTCCGCCGCCGCCAGTGCCACCAGCAGTGATTGTGCGGGACGAGGAGGGACGGGTCACCATGCGAGCTATTCGTCTCGATGCGCCGCTGAGGCTCGACGGTCAGCTCGATGAAGCTGTGTATCAGACAATCCCACCAGTTACCGACTTTATTCAACAGGAACCAGACGAAGGGGCGCTGGCGACAGAACAGACTGACGTCTGGGTTCTGTTCGACGATGAGACATTTTATGTGTCTGCCCGCTGCTGGGATTCCCAGCCAAGCCGGACGGTCGCCAATGAAATGCGGCGCGACAGCTACGGGATGTATGGCAACGATACCTTCGCGGTCATGCTTGACACGTTTTATGACCGGCGAAACGGGTTTGACTTTAGGACCAACCCGTTGGGCGGTTTGTTTGATCAGACCATTACGGCCGAGCGTACGACCAATTTGGACTGGAACACGGTCTGGGACGTGCAGACGAGCCGATTCGACCAGGGTTGGATTCTCGAAATGGCGATTCCCTTTAAATCGCTCCGGTATGGTACGGAGGCAGGGCAATATTGGGGGATCAATTTTTCACGGAGAGTCGCCTGGAAGAACGAAAATTCTTATCTGACGGCGATACCGGCAGCGCTCCGTAGTTTGGGGAATCTTCAGATGTCGGCGGCAGCCACGCTCACCGGTCTTGAGGTGCCGGCTTCAGCGGCACGATTCGAGGTCAAGCCGTATGCTATTGCCGATCTCACGACTAACTTGGGTGCGAACCCTCTGGTGCGAAACCAGCCCGGAGGAACGGCTGGCTTTGACGTGAAGTACGGCGTGACGAAAGGATTAACTGCGGATTTCACCTACAACACCGATTTTGCTCAGGTGGAGGTCGATGAACAGCAGGTCAACCTGACGCG
>DTWD01000464.1 GCA_012963185.1 Acidobacteriota bacterium | reverse complement strand
GAGACGATGAACCTTATCGTTAATACCCGGTACAACGACCGACTGCCGACGATATTTACGTCGAATCACGAAGGTGTCCCAGACAGAGAAAACCTTGATTCACTTCTCTGTCGTGTCGGAGACCGCATGTACTCGCGGTTGCTGGAGATGTGCGATTTTATGGAGTTCACCGGACCGGACTATCGCGAGTTTGATTTTCCTCCAAGTTCGAAGCAGCTGCATCAGCGTTGGAAATCTAACCCACGTAAAGCGCGTTCGACTCTTCCGCGCCAGAGTCATGTTCGAGCGAGAGCACGCTTGCGGGATCTTCCTCAAGAAGGCCAACTTGAACTCGGTTGGTCCGGTGGAAAAGCCGGTAGTAGTTAGAACTGCATAGGTCGACTACCGACTTTTGTGTTACGGATGCCTTCGACTGTTACTTCGCTGTCGGACTCAATCGGATTGTATCTACATATCCCGTTTTGCAGTGCTATATGTGATTACTGCAATTTTAATCGCGGTCTGTATGACGAGGCTCTGAAGCGACGCTATGTGAGGGCAATCAAATACGAGATTGAGAGTTGGACTGATGGACGCGTCGTTGACTCCATCTTTTTTGGCGGTGGGACACCGTCTCTTCTTGATGCAGCTGACGTTTCCCAAATACTGGAAGCATGTAGTACATCATTTACCGTGACTTCTGACGTTGAAACCACGTTGGAGATGAATCCTGAATCTTGTACACAGTCTCACGTGAAAGAACTGCTTGATGCTGGGATTACACGTGTGAGTCTCGGCGTGCAGTCATTTCTTGATCATGAATTAAAGCGTTTAGGTCGAGCACACACAGTTAATGAGGCAAGGACAGCCATAACAGCGATTCGTTCTGCGGGTTGTAATAACCTCAGTGTTGACCTGATGCTGTGGTTGCCTGGGCAGACAAGGGTAGATTGCGTGAAATCAGTCAATGAAATGGTGAGATGTGATCCTGATCATGCCTCGTTGTACATGCTGGAGATCTATCCCAATTCTCCACTCCGGGATGAAATGGCCCGCAGTGGTTGGTCGCTCGCGCCGGATGAAGACGCTTCTGGTATGTATCTTGATGCTTTAACAGTGACTGATAGGGCCGGCTACAAGCAGTACGAAATTTCGAACGTGTCTCGATCAGGACGGTATTCTCGTCATAACCTTAAGTATTGGCGCTATCAAAACTGGGTTGGGTTTGGCTGTGGCGCCCATTCCATGCTTGATGGATGCCGTTGGAAAAATATATCTGAGATTACTGGCTACATTGATGCCATTAGACACCGACAACCGGTTATCGAAGCGCGTCGGGAGTTGAGTACTGAGGAGCTCCTAGGAGACGCAATATTTATGGGGCTTCGGCTGAATGAGGGTATCGATGTGAATGAATTAGGAGCGCAATACGGGGTAAACTTACGAACTCGCTTTGGTCCTGGCTTGGAGCCCTATATGGAACAGGGACTACTGATTGAGAAGAATGGGCGATGGTGTTTAACCCGAAGGGGTATGCTTCTATCGAATGAGGTAATGAAGACTTTCGTCTAGAAGGTTGTGTACGGTAAAGTATTCAGTTATTTAGTTAGGAAGAAGTTGCCGACTAGGAGGAGAGAAAGATGAGCTCGTTTTTAAACCGAACAATGATTCACCCGCGGCTCTTGATGGGTAGTGCGCTTGTCGCGACTCTCGCCATTGGCATAGTGCTGGGTATGTTTCTAACGACCAATACTGTTGAGGCTCAGCCGGAAACCACTTTCGATGGAAGTGCGGCTCTGATGTTCCATTTCGTCAAGCCTGGTGCGACTGGAGACTATGAAGCTGTCATGCAGAAGTTGGGCGAGGCGCTTAATGAGACTGGAAAGACGGACCTTGCTGCTGGCTGGAAGGTATATCGTGCGGGAGCTGACTTTACGGGGCAGGGAGCAGTGCCTTATGTGTGGGCAATCGACCCGGTAGTCAGTGGAGCGAACTATGCTGCCGCTACGATTATTAATGACATCGTGATGCCGGATGAGATGCAGCAGATTTTTGAGAGTTATAACGCCGCGTTTACGGATGGAGATGTTAAGCAGCTGCCCGTACAGCTGGAATTGGTCGCTGATTTTTAATTTAGTTGATTTTTATTTTTTTGGTGACGGTGGGCAGTCTGCCGTCACCCGTTTTACTCGAGAGCCGTGCGTATTCGCGGTGTCTTGCGTATTCCTTCACGATGAGTCGCATCTCTTGCGATGTACGTGGATGTCTGATTCCTCTGGTGTCCGCGACTCAATAATGGTCAGAACAAATGTGTGCTGAGGTGAAGTGATGTCACGAATTTGGATATTCGGTGAGTCGCGATGGCAGTTGGCTTGGAGCGGTTGTATTTTGTCGGTCGCAGTCATCTTTGGCTTGGTCGCGGGGCTGTCTTTCGCTCCTTCGCTGGCGGAGGCCCAGGCATTCAAAACATTAGATGAGCCTGTAGGCATGGTGTTTAACTACATCGAACAAGACAGTGCGGAAGCTTTTGAACAAGTGATGGCGCGTTTGGGTCAAGTGATGGCTGAAAGTGAGAATCCTGAGCGAGTGCAACAAGCTTCTGGTTGGAAGGTCTATAAAGCGATAGAGCCCGGGCCGAATAATAATGTTCTCTATGTATGGTTTATTGATCCTACTGTTCCTGAGGCCGATTATTCTGTAGCGCAAATTTTGAACGAAGAAGTCCCGAACGAAGTTCAGGGACTTTATGAAACGTTTAACGGTTCGTTTGGACTTGGACAGATGCCAATCAATCTCGAACTGGTTATGGACTTCGGTGAACTCAATCCCTAAAACGAGACATTAAGTCCGGCATAGATGCGTTGGGGGCGAGGGTGCAACGCAGAGCCCTTTAGGGAGAAGAGTCGGTAGTCGAGTCTTAGTCGAAATGGGCCAGTAAGCGGAACTTTTACTCCCCCTCCGAAATTACTCCCCAGACCAATTGTAAGACTTTCCATAAGTTGTTCTCGGTAGAGGCCGCCGCCTGCAGTAGCGTAAAACTGCAAGCCAGCGAGACTGCTAAATGGTGTTTGAACAAGGACGTTGAACATACTTGTTTTTAGCGAGGGGGCTTTAGTTGATCGGTCTTCTGGTGTAACGGCGTGCTCAAATTCGAATCCGACAATTAGCAGTGACAGTCCTAAAGACGCGCCAGTTGAAGGTCTATTCGTGGGTGTTTGATTTGGGCCAGCGAATAGAGTGACGTCTGCAAAAACCGGTGTCGCGATGCCTGCAACAAATATTGCTAAAAGAAGAATCCTAAAGATCCATGTTGTTTTATGTCGCACAGTCTGCTTATCGACCGTTTGGGCTTTGAACTGAACGGTAGTGCCTATAATCCGCTGTGCTACAGTCTCGATGCATACAGTGTCTGACTGGTTATTACGTGACAAAATGCAAGGTTAAAAGGTTGACTTCTAAATGAATCTTGCCAGTCAGGTACTGTCTGGTGACACGCGAGCAGTGGCGAGAGCCATCTCTATCGTTGAACTCGAGAGTTCCGAATCAAACCGTTTAATTGGGTTGCTGCATGCG
Source organism: Acidobacteriota bacterium (assembly GCA_012963185.1). The sequence goes on along the minus strand of DTWD01000464.1, from coordinate 222 downwards.
AATACCGGCCGCGCACGGGTCGTAGGGTTTACTGGTCCTCCGGGTGTTGGCAAGAGCTGTCTTGTTGACCGGCTCACCCGGCTATGGCGTGAGGCGCAACTTAAGGTTGCTGTGCTAGCTGTTGATCCGACCAGTCCGTTTACGGGGGGAGCTTTATTGGGAGACCGTATTCGCATGCAGGGCCACACACTAGATCCTGGTGTCTTTTTTCGGAGTATGGCG
>DTWD01000463.1 GCA_012963185.1 Acidobacteriota bacterium | reverse complement strand
TGGGTGTCCTCTTGTCGGTGTCGCTGACCAGGATTCGGACCGGGTTCGCCGTGCGTTCGGAGTGGATGCTGATGTGCCAAGTTGTAAGGTCGGTTGGATTCGCATGCCGGGAGGCGGCGTTATTGAGATTTTTGAGTTTCAACCACAACAGGAGTCGATCGATGTTCCGTGGAACCGTGTTGGCTTGACGCATTTTTCGCTGAATGTTCGTAACGTGCACAAATGGCACGATCATCTCGTTCGTAAGGGAGTCGAGATTGTAGGTCCTCCTGAGCAGTCGCCTCGGGGGCATTGGTTCTTTTTCGTGAAAGATATGGACGGTAATTTGATTGAATTAATGGACCTCGGTTTGATGCACTACGTACTTGGGTATGCAGGCATGCTGGCCGCTGGGCCGATCGGAGAGTTGGTGTTTCGCCGGGGACGGTATAAACAGTATTACGAATAACGTCTTCGAGATAGCAGGTGAGGTTTAGAGAACGACCGGTGTATAGAGGTTGAGTCTGATGGGATCTTCGTAAGGCGATGTGTCTTGCGTATGTGATGCTGTGGCAGGAATTCACCGATGAGAGAGAACCTATGAGTAACCATAATTACGTGACGCGAAGATCATTTTTGGGTTCCATGGTCGCTGCTTCGGTGGCGCGGTCTGTCTTTGCGCAGGCTCCGGCTCAGATTCCGGTTCTGGCATGGAACCATATGACGCTTAGTGTCACTGATATTCAGCGCTCGCTAGATTTTTACCAAGGTCTTTTCGGTCTGACGATTGCAGCGAGACAGGCACAGACTCTCATTCTCCGGATCGGTAATGGGCCCCAATTCTTGGCACTTGGGGGTGGTCGGCCGGGTGTTACGCCGAATATCAGCCATTTTTGTTTTACCGTCGAGGCGTTTGACCACGAGCGACTTGTCCGTATTCTGGGAGAACACGGTGTCGAACCGGCGGAACAGCCGGGAATCAGTGGTGGCCCCTTACGTGTTCGCATTCGGATGCGAGGTCCTGAATTTGGCGGAGCGCCAAATGGGACCCCCGAACTGTATATCGGGGACCCAGACGGAGTCGTCGTGCAGTTGCAGGATACGACCTATTGCGGTGGTGAGGGTGTCCTTGGCGAACTCTGCTCTACGCCAGAGGCGTCGCCCCGTCGCGGTCTTATCGCCGTGCGAGATATCAATCATTTCACGGCATTTGTGTCTGACCAGCAACGTTCTATTGCGTGGTACCAACAAGTGTTTGGTATGCCGACGACACGATCACAAGGTGCCATGCCGTTGTTATCCGTGGGACAAGGACATCAATTTCTTGCCCTTGCTCCAACGCCAGGTCCACCCCGTATTCATCACGCCTGTTTGACTATGCAAAACTTTCAGCACGATGAAGTGCTGGACACGCTTGAGTCCTACGGGATTCGACGCCGTGCGGAGGATGCACAAGGTCCAGGAGGGCCACTTGAGTGCTATGTGACAATGCGGATGCCGGACCGTGGTGGGGCCGCTTCAGGGACGCCTGAACTGTATTTTACGGATCCGGACGGGATCCTGATTCAGTTGCAAGATGTGAGCTATTGTGGCGGGGGTGGTTATCTTGGGGACGAATGTTAGTAGTCTAAAACGCAGTATGGAATGTTGAGGAGGATACGATGAAGAAAAAACAGTTGTGGGCATTGGGTGTGGCTGTTGGATTGGCAGCGACTGCCGCGATGTCGATGGTCGTAGAGGCACAGCAGCCGTCGGAGCCGATGTCATTTTTTGTGACAAGTGTTGGGCTTGGCGATGGTGCGAACCTTGGTGGGTTAGCTGGTGCAGATGGGCATTGTCAGACACTGGCTGCGGCCGCTGGACGGGGGAGTTCGACGTGGCGTGCGTATCTCAGTACTCAGGGTTCGAATGCCGTGAATGCGAGAGACCGGATCGGCAATGGTCCATGGTACGCACACAATGGTCGTCCGATGGCCGCCGATCAGGGATGGTTACATGGCGACACCATTGAGCAGGCGCGGCTTGGTAATGCCATTGGGAAGAACTTCGCCGTGACGGAGCAAGGGAACGTCGTTAACGGAATAGGCGATTCACCGAATCAGCATGACATTATGACGGGGTCGCAACCGGATGGCCGTGCGTTTACGGATGGGGAAGACCATACGTGCGGTAATTGGACGAGCAATGGAGACGGCTCAGCCCAAGTCGGACACTCCGATACACATGGGGGTGGCAATAGTTCCTGGAATTCTTCCCACGCGAGTCGCGGGTGTAGTCAGGAGAACTTGGTCAGCACCGGTGGTAACGGCTATTTCTACTGCTTTGCGATTGATTAGGAGCCTTCCATGAAGAACCGTACTACGTCATTTATTGTTGGGGTGGTGATTGGAGTTGTCGGCTTTGCGTGGCTTGGCGCGGAGGCTCCGC
>DTWD01000462.1 GCA_012963185.1 Acidobacteriota bacterium | reverse complement strand
GATTACGACCCATCCGCACTTTGATCACATTGGTGGACTTCGAACCTACCTACACATCGGCTCGACCATCGTGACCCATATTTCAAATCTGGAATTTCTTAACAGTGATGTTCTCAGTTATGAACCACGAACCATTCAACCCGATATCGTTTCTAAATGGCCCCCGACAGAACTCGCCGAAGGCTATAACTACGAAGCCGTTCAAGAGCGCTATGTCATTACGGATAACTCCCGGCTACTGCACGTCTATTACGTGCAGCCATTGCAACACGTGACCGGAATGCTCATGGCGTATCTACCAGGCGAAGGAATTGCGTTCCAGGCCGATCTGTTTGACACCCATGAACCGCCACGCGCTTCGCAACTACCAGCAATGCGAAGCTTGTATAACCAAGTTGAACGGATGCAGCTAGGCGTTACTACGCTAGCCCCTGTGCACGGGCAGCCCGTGCCATGGAGTGACTTCGTGACCGCTTACAACTCACTGAGTGAACCAAACTGATACGCATTACTGAACGAGCTCCAGACAAAAGTGATGCGCAAAGGATCCCAATCTCTTCTATCCGCGCAGCTGAGGAAACAACTATGACTACTCTGAACCCCGTCGTGCGCACTTTGCTAATCGGTCTCGTGTCCTCGGCTCTGACTGTGTCAGCTCATGCGCAACAAGGCACCGCCGTGGACGTATTGGCAACGGACATCGCGTCTTTCATCAACGCCCTACCCCGCGATGCGGTCAGTGATCGTCCGATTCGTGTAGTCGATGTAGGTGACTACCGGGTCGGTGTGTATGGAGTCTTCCGACCTAAAGACTTTCTCGGTGGAGCAAATTTACACAGGGTTGAAACAACCGAGATTTATTACATCATCAAGGGGACCGGCACACTAGTCACAGGCGGTCAGCTTTCGGATCCCGTCGAGTCGCCAACAAATCCAACAAGTCTTCGCGGATCGGGAGTTGAACACGGGATCTCGAGACGCATCGGCCCAGGGGACGTGGTGGTCATTCCTGGTCACACCGCGCACTGGTGGAGTGCGATCGACAGCGATATCGAACATCTAATTTTTCGCCCGGATCCAGACAACCGCATTCCGCTGCAATAAGACGAGCGACCTTACGCCACGTCACAGCCCTAAAGTGCGTCTAACGTCGCGTTCCTTCTATATCCGTATTGATCCGAAACAGGGTTTTTCCGGCAGTGACATAAAGCGTTCTCAAATCATCGCCGCCGAAGGCAACATTTGTAATGGTGTCCTCTGGAATCGGTATGTGCTCTAAAAGTTCGCCTTCGGGCGAAAAAACATGCACGCCTGCAACCGTATCAAGGGTCTCACTTGTCTCCCGCAGTCGATTCAACCCGGCAGCAACATATAGATTCCCTTCACTGTCAATCGTCATACCATCCCCACTCCGCCCGGGATAGAAGTCATGAAAGACACGCATATTGCTGACCGAACCGTCCTGCGCTAAATCATAGGCACGGATCATTCTGGCACCACCGGCTTGCTGAGCTGTCTCAATCAGATACAGAGTCCTGTCATCAGGCGAAATCACAATCCCATTGGGGCGTTCAATGTCAGGCTCTGTGAGAATCTGAGTAATGCTTCCATCCAGATCGACCCGGTATACCCCGTGCACACCGATTTGCTCAGACGTGACCTCTGGTCCTGGTCGATCCGTGAAATAGATACGACCCTGTCCATCAATGGTCACATCGTTCGGCTGGTGAAATTGCTTCCCGTCAAAATGGTCAGCCACAACCTCAATATCACCGGTTTCGATATTCGTACGGGTCACTCGCGGAAGGACATCGTCACCATTACCACCTTCGCACGCAAGCAGCCGCCAGTCAGCATCAAAAATCAGACCGTTTGCCCGATAACTCGGCTCACGATACACATCGACCACCCCATCTGGGGTCATTCGTAGGATCCGACTTGTGTCTCGACGATCGGTGCGAAGGTTCGTAAAGTAGACATTGCCATCCGCATCAACTGTCGGCCCTTCTGTAAATGCGATCGTCGCTGCCGCCTCGACTGGCCGTGTCTCGATCGCCACAGGTTCAGTTACATCATCAGCTGGACCGACTTGCGCTGGCTCTGGGCCCGCACAGCCAAATATCGAACTCGACAACAGAACGACACAGACTCTTCGCATAATCATATTCACCACTCCCATGCCCCGGCTTCTGAGTCCCAGAGCGCGTAGCACTGCTGTGCCACGCCTGTCTCCAGGAAAACGTCAGGAAGTCGAGACCTTGACCCTACTGGCTCCACCAATACCCCATCCGCATACCAGGAGGACACGACGTCACCTCTCTCAGGTTCGGCATCAGGACCAGAAGGATGTACAGTCGCCGAGTCAATGACTACACGCCATTGAACAAGCTCTCCATCCGTGTTCGGATGCGTAAACGTTAGTTCACTTCCAATCCGCTCAAACCGCTCGACACCAGCGATGTCGTTGATCTGTTGCGCAAAAGACGATTCAAGTAGTAACCCTGGTGTTGCTGGAACGCCCCCACACGCTAACAAGAGGCCGACCGTGCCGACCAAACACCAAACACGACCGTCGCGACTCAGTCCTGCCTGACCACGAAGCCTACGAACAAAACCCCGTGGTCCTACTGCGCGTCCAATTCGTCAAAAATAACTTGAACATACGGCTGCAACCGATCAGCTCCAGGAACCGCATACGCTGTTCTGAACCTAGGCTGCGGCGTCCAGTCCTGGGCAATTTGCGCAACTGATCGACCGGCCAATTTCTGCGCCCGGACGTCCGCAACAAATCCATCCACAAAATCGGCCATTTCTGCAATGTCTGCACGGGTCATGACAGTACTGTGTCCTGTAATCACTGTGTCGATATCCGTCACCGTCGCATGAGCCAGTCGCAATGTTCGCGCGTATTCGACCCCGCTTCCACCATTACTCTGGTCCATGATCGGCACCTGCTTCCCAGGGAACATATCCCCAGCGTGCATCACACGAAGCGCGGGGAAGACAACCCAGACATCTCCGCCGGTATGTCCGCGTCCAAAGTAGTACAGGTCAACCTGATCATTTCCACTGCCAATCGTCAAGCGATCGTCAAACGTCCGCGTTGGCGTACCCTGCCCTCCACTGACATCAAACACGGCCGGATAGTCCAGACCCTCCAATCCCGTCACAGGATTCCACTCGTCGATCAAGGTCTTTGTATTTTCATGGGCAATAATCTCAACCGAGTCTGGAAATTCGACGTTCCCACTCACATGGTCAAAATGCGCGTGTGTATTGATGATTGTTGTAATCGGATTCGACGTCAGCCCTCCGATTGCATCGATCAGCGGTTGCCCCCAGCCAGCTGGTTTGGTGTCAACCAAGACCACACTGTTACTTCTCACAAACGCTGCTGCATTTCCGCCTGCACCACGCAGTACAAACAAGTTATCCCGTACCTGCTCTACCTCAACAACCCGCTCGCCTTGCTCGGCAGACACCACGACGAGTGAGACCAATCCCACCAGCAGTACGGAACCAAGTACAAACACTCTCTTCATGCCATTCCTCCGGAAAAAAATACGCGTTCTACGAACCAGAACGTACCTGCAACTATGACCATAACCGATCCCGCGATTGCGATCCGATCGCCCATCACGGCACTTCGACTGCGAATCGTTGCGAGAATACTCGCAACCACAACTACAACGAGCAACTGACCAAATTCCACCCCAAGATTAAACGAAAACAGTGACCAGCCAAGCGCTCCGCTCGGCAAGCCCATCTCCCGCAAGACCCCGGCAAACCCAAACCCATGAATCAAACCGAACAATAATGCAATCCAGACACGCACGTCCTTTCCACCACGAGCCATCAAGTTATCGACCCCGACGTACACAATACTCAGCGCAATAATCGGCTCAACTATCTGGGGCGACGGATTCAGCACATTCAACACGGCCAACGATAGCGTAATACTGTGCGCGACGGTAAACGCCGTCACCACAAACAACAACTGCTTCGCCGTACCCCCGAGCAACAAGAGGCCGAGTAGGAAGAGCAGATGGTCAGGACCGATCAGAATGTGATTCATGCCCGACGGAACAAATTTCTGAACCACCGCGAACCGGCCCTGTCGACTCCCCACAAAATATTCATACTGCGTGTCGTCTCCGCCAAGAATCGCTTGCGCGGTGAGTTCCGTCTCATAAAAATTCAAGAATGTCTGGTGGTTCCGATCGTACGGAAACAGCGACGCTGATAGATCAAGACGGCCGGGGGCGTCTGTCACCTCTGCTGTAGCGCTTATCCGTATCGACTGACGCTCGACTAACAATTCCGGATTCGTCCAATTTGTAAGTGCCAGACCTTGCCCATCCACCAACACGGAGAGACGTCCACTGATAACCTCACCCAGTCCCAGGACCACGCGCTGGACTGTGGCGGCATCAAGCAACACATTTGGGTCTTCCAAGGCGTACTCATGCGCCACATCCCAAATATGGACGATGACCGCGACGTCGATCTGCTGATCGTGCACGGTAATGTCAACAAAACTAAATGGTGCCGGGTGCGCCGCGACTCGTTCGGCATAGCCACCAAGGAGTCCGGCGAGACACACCAACACGACGCACGCCCTCGCGCATGCCCGGCGATTACTGTTAGCTTTTGATCCCACCATGCACTCTTTTCACCCTAGTCAGTTTACGACACGCTGCGCCCGAAAGAGACTGTCAGCTGCTTGGAGCAGTTTCAGCCGGAGGCGCGGCGGTAACTCTGGGTGGGTGGCCATATAGTCTTCGACAATGGTCGCCGCAGTCTCGGTCTGATGTCCGCTCAATGTCGTTCTGAGCCAGCGCTCCGGAAAAAAAATGTCACCGGTTCGCTGAATCTCCTCAAGTAACTCAAGGCTTTTCTGTAAATACCGCTCAGCCCTTTGCGCACGTATCGGATGATGAAGATATCGCAATCCACGCAACACCCAGGTTTCACGCTCTCGATTCCTCTCATCGGTCAGCTGCGCGAAAAACTCGTCACGTCTTAAACCGTCTGCGGATACGGCATTCATGATGAATTCAAATTCTGCCTGCCGGTCCGCGTTCTCGATACGGTCGCGCTGCATGCGAACTATGTCTTCAGACTCGTCCACACCGCGCACTGCTAACTCCAGGGCTAACGTCGTCAGGTCTCGCTCAGTCAACGTCAGACCCGGCACGACGACAGCACCCGACCAGACAGCGTGTAGTCGTTCAAGTGCAGCATCGGTAATGGCAATCCCGCGGTACGCACCAAAATACGCCGCACGTTCACTCACACCGACTGATGCCTCGACTTGTTGCCACAACATCTGCTCCAATCCATCGGCCAACCGTCTGCGGTCTGAGACGGACACATACTTCCAGTACGCGGTCTCCATATAGCCCAACACGAGAGCAACATTTTGCTCCACTGATTCCACCGGTAGCGCCCGCTCAACAAGCTTCAGAAATCGTGTCGGTTCCACTTCCCCTTCCAATACGGCATCCCACAAGGCAAGCCAGCTGACCGCCCGGATTAACGGCAGATGAATGGCTTCTAACGAGTCCAGCAGAAACATTTTGGACCGCTCGTCAAGTCTCATCGATCCGTACGCCACACCAGCTCCATTCGCCAGAATGTAATCTGGCTCTGGTCGTCCGAGTACCGCCGGTACTTCCACGCTCGAACCACGCAAATGAGCGGACGACGTTTGATGACTACCGTCTCGATAGCCGAGATGCACATCAAACCGTTGATTCCAGTGCCGCCCGTTGCCTGCCGGATCTTCTTGTTCGAGAACCAACTGCGTAACCAGACCCTCTGCCGTCACAAGGTTCGCGCGTATTCGCGGTCGGCCACTTTCTTCAACCCATACGCGACTCCAATCGACCAGGTCATCCTCTGATTGCCGATTGAGTATCGTGACGAGGTCAGTCCAGTCAGCGTTTCCGTAGGCGTGAGTACTGAGGTACTCTCGCAATCCGTCGCGCAATGCCTCCGGTCCGATCAATCGCTCAAGCTGACGCACAACGATCGGAGCCTTCTCGTAAATAATGGCACCATACAGCGTGCCGGCTTCGTTCAGATTGACCAGGGGTTGTCGAATCGGATTCGACCCGGCTGTTCGATCAACACCGTAGGCGGCCGGATAATGCGCTAGAAGAAACCGAAGATCATGGTCGATCTCGGGAAACGTTGGATTCACAATCTTCGCGGCGAGAAAGTTCGCAAACGTTTCCTTCATCCATACATCTGTAAACCAGTCCATGGTCACCAGATCGCCAAACCACTGATGTGCCGTTTCATGTGCAATCACACTGGCTCGGCCCAACTGCATATTCTGCGTGGCCGTCGGATCAAGAAACAGTGCCTCCGATCGATACAGAATGGCACCGGGATGTTCCATGCCACCATACTGAAATGACGGCATGGCCACGAACTCAAACTTCTCAAACGGATACGGAATCCCCGTGTAGTCTTCCATCCACGCAATTGCGCTGTGATGTAACGCGAAGATGTCCTGCGCATTCCGCTTGACTCGATCCTGATCCGTTTCCCGATGGTACATGGCCATCGTGCGCCCGGCCCGTTCCTGCTCGACGACTTCAAAACGACCGGCTGTAAACGAAAATAAATAGCTACTAATCGGTGCAGTTTCCCGAAACACAACCGTGGCCCGTTCACGCTGCGCTTCCCGACTCACGCGTGCACCATTGGCCACAGCACGCCAGTTGATGGGGAGTTCTAGTTCCAGGTTATACCGTGCCTTGATGTTGGGTTGATCGAAGACCGGGAATGCAAATCGAGCACGG
>DTWD01000461.1 GCA_012963185.1 Acidobacteriota bacterium | reverse complement strand
CCTTTCCTAGATATCACGGTAGAAGAATGGGATGACGTATTAAATACCAACCTTCGAGGGGCCTTTATAGTGTCGCAAGCTGTCGGGCGGATAATGGTTGCAGACCGAATCCAAGGCAGTATTGTTAACGTGACGTCTACGTCAGCCACTTTCTGTCGTCCCGGGGTGGCACATTATGGGACTTCTAAGGCAGGACTAACACAATTGACTCGTGATATGGCGCTCGAACTTGCGGAGTTCGGTATTCGCGTCAACGCTGTCGCGCCAGGAGTGATTGGGACGGAAAAGGTATTGGCTTTGGCCAACGCACGCGGGGCTGAGGAGCACGCTGCGAAACTTGCGTCGATACCGACTGGTCGAATAGGAGAGGTTACTGAAATAACGTCTTTAATCGTATTTCTGTTGAGTGATCAGGCAAGCTACTGTACCGGTAGTGTTCTGCTGGCTGACGGCGGACTGACTCTCGGCATTCCCCGCTACTAGTTGGTAAATTGGTTTTTCGGTAACCGTACACGTTGGTTTACTGATAACCACCTGCTAAGGGCAGGTTGGAGAAAGCTGATGTTTACAGTGAGCGAAAACAAACCATTGGCGACAACTATTACGGGTTCACTGCCAAAACCATTGTGGTTTACCGAGAACTTGAGGCGCCGACCGTTTCTCGAGGCGATGGGATCGGATTACCAATTTCGCGAACAGTATTTCGATGCTGTCATGGCGGTAATTAGTGATCAAATTAGAGCGGGGCTGGACATCGTTACGGATGGCGACCTGCGATTCGATAATGATATCGGTGGACGATCTTGGTTTGGTTACCTATTTGAACGAATGGACGGCTTGGGCGATATCGCGATGCGTCATGGCGGGAGCGAATGGGCAGCCAAAACAGGTGATGACGGGTCAACTAGACGGGTTGATGCACCCGGCGACATTCTCCATGAGGTGATGGAATCGCGGCTTCCTCCAAGGATACTCGGGCCCATTGGTAGAGGATCACTTCAATACGATGCAGTTTTTAAGGCGGCACAGAGACTGACTAAGTGGCCGGTCAAAATTGGTTCGTGCTGCGGTCAAATGGTACATAAGAACGCGGTGAATGACCATTACGAAAAACCAATAGATGCTGTCATGGCGTTTTCCGAGGCGTTAAATGAAGAATATCATTCGGTAGCGGACGCAGGTGCACAGATTCTTCAGATTGAAGAGCCTTGTCTTCACTTTGTCGCTGGTAGTGCGTGGGAGATATCTCTTGATGATTACGTTGCGGCATTCAATCGAGAAGTTGCCGGCTTACGAAACAGGCTTGAAGTGTGGTGTCATACCTGTTGGGGTAACCCTTTGGCTCAAAAGGTAGAGGCCAATTACAGTTATGAACCGATTTTGCCGTATTTAGATCGCTTAGATGTAGACGTTGTCACGTTTGAAACGGCCGATAACAAAGGTGCTGAACTTGAAGCTATCGCATCAGGAATCGGCATGGATAAGAAGATCTGTATCGGGGGTGTGACGCATCGAACGCTGCAAGTCGAAAGTCCTGATCAGGTCGCTTCTTTGCTTCGACGTGCTCTAGAGTTTATCGAACCGGATCGGCTGTTGGTCAGTAGCGACTGTGGGTTTGGTCGTCAGGGTATGAGCCGCATGCATGCTTTTTATAAGATGGTGGCATTGGTCAAGGG
>DTWD01000460.1 GCA_012963185.1 Acidobacteriota bacterium | reverse complement strand
AGTGCCCGAATCGAAAGTCAGAATGCAATGTCCGACCCGGCAGCAAATACCCACCGCCCCACATTGGTAACTTGATTCAATCCATAACCAAAATCGAGTCGTATCCCACCACGAGACGACAACCGATTGCTTCCTAGTAACAAACTGATTCCAATCGATGTCTTAAGGTCACGTAACGTAAAAACCTGTTGTTCAGGCCACACAAACCCCATATCAATGAATCCGGCCAATCCCAATGAACCCAATTGCGCGACGTCATCCGCAAAAAACCAGCGTTCCTCAAGCGTCATAAGCATCGATCGATTGCCACTGAACTGACGAACCGGATAACCTCGAAGTCCTGTTTCCGCGCCGAGCAACAACTGAACCTCCTGATCAAGATTATGGCCACGCTGATAAGCCACCCGCCCGATCGTGGCACGACGCTCCGCATGCTTCAGAAGATACCGTCCACGCAAAGTGGTCAGAGCATTACGCCACTCATGGTGTTCGCGGCGACCATCAAATCGTGCTTCAGCAATAAGAAAATGTTCGTCACCAAAAGCGATGCCCTGTATGTGACCGGCTGACACGAACGCCGCACGCTCACTACTCCCACCCAATTCAGGTGCTGACAAACCGACCGTCGCAAAGGTATCAGTTCCTAAATTAAAGTCCTCACTCCGCTCAAACTGATTCACATGCGTCAAGCGAACGTACCGGTGTCCAATCGATCGAATGCCGAATTCGGCCACGCCAAAATCACGCATTTCCGAACCGACACGCTCCTCTCGCAACCGAAACGCTCCATGGACACGCAGCGCTCGTCGAGCGCTCCGCCGAACCGCCCGGCCGACCTGAAAATCACCCCACTGCCCCCGATGGTACAAACGTCCAATCTCAGAACCGTCCTTAAAAATAGGATCCGTTCGACGAAAACTTCCCCCACCGACCGTCCACGACCACGGGTCACGCAACGACAAGTACCCGCGATCAAGCATAAGCAGCTGTTCATCGCCATCACTTAAATGCGACGCCGATACGAGCAACGATACATTTGAGCCGACCAGTTGCGGATCTGCATAGGACACCCGATCGATTGTCCGATCGAGATTCGTACGATGAGTCGCCGTAATCGACTTGCCTCGTCCGAATAAGTTTTTTTCCGAAACGCCCAGTTCCCAGATCGTACGGTTGTGCACCTGCCTAAAATCAACTCGGGGAGACAGCGACCACGTATCCCATGTCAATACCCGCATATCGACCTGGTCGGGCTCACCATCACTATCCAAGTCAACAGCTATGGTGTCGATTCTGGCGTCACGAATAAATGACAGCCCTCGGAGATTCCGCTCCGTCTGTTCCACGAGCTCTTGGTCAAATAGGTCGCCTGTCTCAAACAACAGCTCTCGCCCGACCACCTCGTCACGCGTCCTGATATGAACCGTATTGGCAATGCGATACGGAGCCGAAACGCCCGTCGCAGGCTCGTCAAATACCTCGTGATTTACGATCTCGATCGTGCCAATCGGTAATCCAACAAAACCCGGCTCCTCTGTCGCACTAACTGCGCTTACACATGTCAAACAAACGCTGAGCGCGTTGATTATCTGGAACCGAGAACGCATCCGCTGATCCTTTGACCGCACGAGAATTACAACAGCACCGCAGTGGTCGGACCGTCTATTTTAAAAGTCGACCTTGACGCAATAGATAACAACAGGACGGAACAATCAGGATGCACTCTAGATGAAAAAATCAGGAGGGTAAATGGGTCTTAGTCCTTTTAGCCCCAGAAAGACAAAAGGCCCTAAGCGTCCCAACCTTTGTGCTGGGATACTCAGGGCCTTTCAAAACAACCTCCCATGCATGCCACACGGGAACGGCCTCGCGAAGTCTATTCTGCGCGCCGTAAACGATAACTACTCAGGCTCAGTGGCGTCACGGCCATCTGACGGCGCGCCGGTTCCTGACGAACCCATAAACAGCTTGCGGCCATCTTTAAACGTCAGGTCGCGACCATTGCCCTTGTCTGAACCGTCTTTAGCCTGATAGCCATCGACGATAATCTCCGTGCCAGGAAGTAACGAATTCTTCGTAAAACCACGGCGGAGCAATGTGTTCGGCGTGCCACCTTCGACCATCCACACGGTGCCATCCTCAAGCTCAAGGTGGACCCATGCATGAGGATTGATCCATTCCATCTTTACGACGGTACCTTCGAGATGAATCGGCGCATCAGCATCAAACTCTGCTGAAAATGCGTGATGAGCATCAACCACTGGAACTGCTGCAACTGCCATCGCAATGGCCAAAACCGCAAGGGCTACCTTTACTCGCATCTGATCTGCCTCCTAGTTACCAACTAAAAACATCGACTACTAATTATCACCACGAAGATACTGTTTCGTCAACTCCCCAAGCTTTTTTTTCAAGCAACCTTTATCGAGGACCTGGCGCTTCCCCTTCAAACGCGGAACCATGCCCACTCGGACGATAGACCGGAGTTAAATCTGGATCCTTCCGGAGATGCCCATACATCAACTCTTCCGCAAACTCGACGCATTTGAATTCAAGCAACTGCATGTTCTCGTCAACGCGTCGATAAAGCGGCAGTTTAACTGTCCAAGGCCGTGTGAAGGTCTCTGGATCCTCAATCGTCGCTTCGTATTCAATGTGGTTTTCGCTGACCATCGTATAGCGCTCCACGACGTGGATCCCGATGCTGTGGTGATTGCCAGCACGGTCAAACCATGTATCCGGCATCTGTGCCGTCACATCAATCTCAAGCGTCTCACCGTCATACGTCCCACGAGAGTGGCCCATCCACGCATCAACCGGAGCTTCAAAATCAGGACGATTCATGTAGACGACCCGACTAGCACTCGCAAACTCATACGCGAAGAGAATGTACTCCTCCGTTTGAACAATCTGGAATGGATACGGCTGGTAAGTCGCACGCGGAATACCAGGCATATAACACTTCACCGCCGGGTCGCGTTCAATACTGTACTGCTTATTTTCCTGCTGGGTCGCCCGCGCAGCGGCCGTGTAGGGAATCTCACCGCCCTCGACGATTCCCAAGCCACCTGAAACCGACCCAACCGCGCCAAGCTCCACCACCGGCCCCTGACTTGCTGCATGCGGTTCAATGTCCCAGTGATGAGACCCGATCGCCTGCCAGATGCCGTTAAAGTTCGGCGCCCCAAATGCGGTCTGTTCCGCCTGATAGTTCTGTCCCTCGACTTCTGTGGACGTCACCGTGAATACCATCGAAACAGCTGCAATCACTGCCGCTATCACCACGCTTTTAACTGTGCCCCGATTCCGCATCTTGGGAAAATCTCCTATGTTAAGAGAAAGGTAAGTGTCGGGTATACACCCGCAAATTACCGATGTCAACCTTTTCGGCTGTAAACTTCGCAATGTTTGGGACTTATGCCACCTATGCTCCTACGAAAACAATCCGATCAATCGCGCATTAATTGCCACACCCGACCACACCGAGATTGACAATATGCCGGCCATTCTTGGCCACACTGGTCCAATCTTCGCTTCATCTGTCTTAATCAACCATCGACGGAACGTAAACGTTAAAATGATGCCAAGCAAGACCAATTCCATTTTCCACCAGAAAAACGGACTGTAATACTGCTTTAAGGCCAATGACATCAATGATGGCATCCCCGTTACAAAAAGTGCGACAAAAGCCCACATCATCCATGGCATCGCTTCGTCGGCAACCTTTGAGAGCGGCGTTTTGACCCATCCAACGCCAAGTAATCGAAGATCAACCACCAGGACCGCGCCGGCAAACACCGCAAGGGCGACCAAATGCATTACCTGCACAATCGGCTGAGCCCACGTTTCGCCGAGTACCCACTGACTGAACGACAACTCTGCCATCCAGAGGAAAAATGGCTGTAATGAAAACGCGGTTTCTTCCATAAAACTT
>DTWD01000459.1 GCA_012963185.1 Acidobacteriota bacterium | reverse complement strand
CCGAATGAGCTGGGCTTCTTCTCCCCCCCCGCCGCAGGCAGTTAAGAATCCGCCTCCAACAAGTAACGCAGTGATGATGACAAGTGATCGCTTAACGGTTACACGAGACATGGCAGTGCCTCCTCTACATTAAAGACGTAACGTAACTTAATTCCCAGGAACAGCCTCTTCTTCTTCTTCGCCATCCCGTTCAACGAGTCGCGCGATTGAAACGACGCTGTCCTGTGCATCAATCTCAATCAACCGAACACCCTGCGTGGCTCGGCCTATCGGACGAATATCACGAGCCTCTGTCCTAAGCACTTTTCCCTGCTGGGTGATGATCATCACCTCATTTTCCTCATCGTCAATATACGTAACGCCTACGACAGGGCCATTTCTCTCGCTCGCGTGAATATTTATGATACCGACTCCACCCCTGAATTGCACGCGATATTCGTCAATCGGGGTACGTTTTCCGTAACCCCTCTCTGTCACGCTCAAAAGCGTTCCTCCGGGCCGGACAACGGCCATCGCAACGACTTCATCCCCAGACCGCAGTAAAATCCCGCGTACACCCCCCGCCATGCGTCCCATCGAACGAACCGCTGACTCAACAAACCGAATCGCCTTGCCCTTGCGCGTGCCTATGAAAACCTGCCCGTGCCCATCTGTCAGCTCCGCACCAACAACAGCATCGTCTTCGTTAACACCCATTGCAATGATGCCACCTGCCCGTGGGTGCCGGAATGCCCGAAGATCTACTTTCTTGACAACCCCACTCCGTGTTCCCATAACAACGAAACGCTCGCCGTCCGACTCGGGAAAAATCCTGACTGTTTCCAGTGCCGCAATTTTCTCATTAGGCGCCATCGCGACGAGATTGGCAATTGACTTACCCCGACCATCAGGCCCCACATCCGGAATCCTGTGGACCTTGAGCCAATAAATCCGACCACGGTCAGAAAAAATCAGAATATACGCGTGGGTTGAAGCTACAAATAGTTGAGTGAGAAAGTCTTCGTCCCTGGTCCGCATTCCAATGCGGCCCTTTCCCCCTCTTTTCTGATTTCGGTATTGAGTTACTGCTGTTCGCTTGATGTACCCGGTGTTGCTCACCGTGATGGCAACGTCCTCATCAACGATGAGATCTTCTATTTCAAAGTCTCCTTCAGCTTCGATAATCTCTGTCCTTCGCGGGTCACCGTATTTTTCTTGCGTCTCTCTGAGTTCCCTAACCACAATCTCCATTAAGAGCGTGGCGCTCGCAAGAATTGCGCGAAGACGTTCAATTGTTCGCATCAGCTCAGCTAATTCGTCAACGATCTTCTGCCGCTCCAGTCCTGTTAACCGCTGGAGTTGCATGTCGAGAATCGCTTGCGCTTGGAGCTTTGTGAGTGAAAATTGCGTTTCAAGACCATTCCGAGCTTCTGCAGGATTGTTTGAACCCCGGATCAATTTGATAACTGCATCCAAATGGTCGAGTGCTATTTTTAGTCCTTCAAGAATATGAGCACGTGCTTCGGCTTTCCGAAGATCGTGTTCCGTTCTTCGTCGGACGATCTCGCGACGGAAGTCAACAAAATGCTCGACAACGTCAAGCAACGAAAGAACCTGTGGTCGCCCTGCAACAATGGCGAGTGTGATGATGCCAAAAAATGTCTGCAGTTGCGTGTGCTTAAAAAGATTATTCAAAACCACTTCAGGTACTTCGCCGCGCTTAAGTTCTATAACGATCCGCATACCAGATCGATCCGACTCATCACGTAAATCGGCGATACCCTCAATAGTTTTTTCCCGCGTCAGTCCTGCAATCTTTTCAAGCAGCCGTGCTTTGTTAATCTGATAGGGAATCTCCGTAACAATAATCGCATCTCTCTCGCTCTTCTTGTCCGAGACCTCAATAGCTGTCCGGGCGCGCATGGTAATGGAACCACGGCCGGTGCGATAAGCTTGTGCAATACCAGCACGCCCAACAATAAAACCGCCTGTTGGGAAATCAGGGCCCAGTACCCGAGCTAAAAGTTCACGTTCCTTTACTGCAACATCTTCGGTCAAATGCTCAGCAACCCATACAACGCCGTTGATTACTTCACGAAGGTTATGCGGTGGAATATTGGTCGCCATACCAACCGCAATTCCGGCCGAGCCATTCACGAGTAAATTCGGAAATGGCGCTGGTAACACCGTGGGTTCTTGAATTGTCTCGTCGTAATTAGGAACAAAGTCAACGGTCTCTTTGTCGAGGTCCGCCATCAAGTCATCAGCCAAAGGCCTCAGCTTTGCCTCGGTATAACGCATTGCCGCTGGAGGGTCTCCATCCACCGACCCAAAATTGCCCTGGCCGTTTATCAAGGGGTAGCGCATGTTGAAGTCCTGCGCTAGCCGGGCGAGCGTGTCATAGATAGATGCGTCGCCATGGGGATGTAAATTACCCATCACTTCGCCGACGATCTTCGCGCACTTTCGGTAAGTTCGATTTGCAGACAGCCCCATCGACCTCATGCCAAAAATTACTCGTCGATGCGCAGGCTTAAGACCGTCCCGTACGTCTGGTAATGCCCGGCCGATGATTACGCTCATGGCGTAATCCATGTACGACCGTCGCATCTCGTCTTCGATGTTTACAGGAATATTTGATTGATTAGTATCTGACATGCTGAACTGGGGCCGCCTCTTAAAATCTTAGTGGAACCCGCTATACGTCAAGATTCTTTACGTCTAAGGCGTGGTCTTCTATAAATTTGCGGCGCGGCGCAACCTGGTCACCCATGAGTGTGGTGAATATGCTGTCGGCTTCTGCATCGTCCTCAGCGCGAACCTGTAACAGCGTTCGGCCTTCCGGCTTCATCGTTGTCTCCCAAAGTTGGTCCGGGTTCATTTCGCCAAGTCCCTTATAGCGATTAATCGCAATGCCCCGTTTTCCAACAGAAATAAAGTGTTCGACTAATTCGTCGAATGAGGTAACAGCAACCTCGAGCTCTTTCTTTTCGACCGCCAATTCACTCGGCTGTTCGACTTTGTCGTCAATATTTTCTTCTTCACTGGCAACTTCTGTTGCGGGTTGTCCGTTCCGTCGGACCGTTTCAGCTTGCGAAACTAGCATCGGCCCTTGCAAAACCTCGATGTCAAGGTAATACGACAATAAGGCGCGGTATTCGGCGGACTCGACAAAATCGACTCCGATAAGATGACGCTGTGGAAATCCGTTTGTGCGGTCTTCGATCGTTAACAGGTGAGCACTGTGTTCCTCATCCTGGGCGAGGGAGACGCTTCGAAGCGAGGTTGACACTGAACGGGCGAGTTTCTCGACCATCGCTTCGTCGGCAAAAAATTCACGGTTGCGTGCACCGTTCTCAAGAAGGGCCGTGACGACATCCCGGCTTGGGCCTCGCCGCTCTACTAACCGTAACAACCGTCCATATGCCATTACCTTGTGGAGCATGCTTTCTAGCTGGTCACCCGTAAATTCTAGGCCGGCTTCGGGAAGTCGCAGAACCCTTGATGAACTAGCGCGTTTGATTAGATACGTATCGAGTCCCCGGTCATCTTTAATGTAGTGTTCTGTCTTGCCTCGTTTCGCGCGATAGAGAGGAGGCTGAGCGATATAGATATAGCCTTTTTCAATCAGTTGAGGCATCTGCCGATAAAAAAACGTCAGTAGTAATGTACGAATATGAGAACCGTCGACATCCGCGTCTGTCATGATGACGATTCGGTGATATCGCACTTTATCGACGTTAAAATCCTTGTCGATTCCACACCCAAGACCAGCGATCATCGTTTTGATCTCGTCACTACTCAACATCTTGTCTAAGCGAGCTTTTTCAACATTAAGAATTTTTCCTTTGATGGGTAATATCGCCTGAAATTTTCGGTCCCGTCCCTGTTTAGCCGAACCACCCGCTGACTCACCCTCTACTATGTAAATCTCGCTCTTTGAAGGATCTCGTTCTTGACAGTCAGCTAACTTCCCAGGGAGCGAACTACTGTCTAATGCTCCCTTTCGACGAACAAGGTCTCGTGCTTTTCGTGCCGCTTCTCGAGCACGAGCTGCTTCGATAGCCTTCCGAACAATGCTTTTCGCAACGTTCGGATTTTCTTCAAGGTGCGCACCGAGGCAATCGTTGACAATCGCCTCGACAATTCCTTTTACCTCGGTGTTGCCAAGCTTTGTTTTTGTCTGGCCCTCAAACTGTGGCACGGGAATCTTGACACTTAAAACAGCGACTAACCCTTCACGAATGTCATCGCCACCAACACTTTCCTTCGGGTCTCGCGATAAGTTGTTCTTGTTCGCGTAGCTGTTGAGTGTTCGGGTTAACGCTGAGCGGAACCCGGACAAATGGGTTCCCCCCTCTTGGGTGTTGATGTTGTTCGCGAACGAATAGACAGCATCACCGTAGCCTTTGTTCCACTGCAAAGCAATCTCGACCTCAACACCGTCCTTTGTCCCCTGCATATAAATAGGCGCACTATTTACTACCGCCTTGTTCTTGTTAATGAACTCTACAAATTCACGAATCCCTCCGTCGTACTTGAACGATCGATTCTTACCAGTCCGTTCGTCATTAAGAGAAATCTGAACCCCAGCATTTAGGAAAGCAAGTTCTCTCAGCCGATGAGCCAGCGTGTCAAAACTGTACTCAGTGGTATCAAACACCTGCTCGTCTGGTTTGAACGTTACCTTTGTACCACGACGTTTGGTTGTCCCAACAACGTCCAGGCTACTTGTCGGATGACCCTGCTTATAGCTCTGTTGATAAACCTGTCCGTCTCGCCAAATCTCAAGGTTAAGCGATTCTGATAATGCATTAACGACAGAGATTCCAACACCGTGTAACCCACCAGAAACTTTATATGTGTCGTTATTAAACTTTCCGCCTGCATGCAGAACGGTCATTACAACTTCCGCCGCGGATTTCCCACTTACATGCTGGCCAACAGGTATACCCCGACCGTTGTCTGAAATTGTGACCGAGTTGTCGATATGAACCGTCACGCCAACCGTATCGCAAAAGCCCGCCAGGGCTTCATCAACTGAGTTATCTACAACCTCATAAACTAGATGGTGTAGTCCTGGGGGCCCGGTCGACCCGATATACATTGCTGGTCGCTTACGAACCGCTTCAAGGCCCTCTAAAACCTTGATTTTATCTGCACCATAGTCTTGAGATTCTTCTGTCTGATCAGGCTGTTCTATCAACGGCGCCGCACTTTTTTCCTTTACCGGGGGACGGATCTCTTCTTGTTCGAGCTGCGTCATGCTTTTACTACTACCGGGCTTCGACCGAGGACGCTCATCACACACGCATCGGCATAATTACGTAGGTATAACTCGCTTCCTGTCCAGCAGGATGCATCACCGCCTGGCTCATTTCATCTTTGAGTTCAAGGACGACAGTGTCTGTGTCGACTGCTGCAAGAAAATCGAGCACATACTGAGCGTTAAAACAAATTTCCACCTCGCCGTCACCATAATTAACCGTCAGTTCTTCCGCTGCTTCCCCGACTTCAGCGCTCTCTGACCGGACTTCTACTATGTCATCAGATAACCGCATTGTCACTGCCTGTGACCGTTCGCTTGAGAGAAGTCGTACTCTTTTTATGGCACTTGTTAGGCGGTCGCGATCAAATTCAATTTTCTTGTCATTCCCTTTTGGAATTACTCGTTCAAACGCAGGAAATTGCGCGTCGATCATTCTAGAAATTAACTGGCGCCCATCAACCTTAAAAAAGATGTGGGCTTCGCCACATTCGTAAAGAATATCCTTGCTTTCTCCGACCGCAAGAAGTTTCGAAAGCTCTATTAGTGTTTTTTTTGGGAAAATTGTTCGGACTTCTTCTATTTCCTCTGGCTCTCTCGGGGTTGTAGCCAACGCTAAGCGATGTCCATCAGTTGCTACCAAATCCATAGAGTCTGTTTTTAAAACAAAAAGTGCGCCATTTAAAAAATACCGCGTATCTTCACCGGTAATTGCAAACTGGGTTCGCGAAATCATCAGACGCAACAAGTCACGTGAGAGTGATACTTGGGTTTTTCCTGGCGGTTCTAGTACAGCAGGAAAATCATTACTAGGAAGAGTTTGTATCTTTGATTTAAATTGATCCGCTGTAATTACTACTTGGTTTTTGTCTTCATCCTTTTTAATCCTAATGTCTGTTTCTGGAAGCTCACGAACAATTTCGAACAGTTTCTTAGCTGGTAGCGTAAGGACTCCAGGTTTCTTAATCGAAGCCTTACACTGACTACGAAGACCTAGCTCTAAATCAGTAGCTAGAAGCTTAATCGTGTCCCCGGTTCCTGCCTCTACCAATAGATTCG
The DNA here is from genome assembly GCA_012963185.1 of Acidobacteriota bacterium. Next base: position 369 of record DTWD01000459.1, on the reverse strand, counting down.
CAAGAATAGGAATGGTGTTTTTTCGTTCAATTATTCCCTGAAAAAAATAGAGTTCTCGTAAGAGATCACTCTTTCGAACACTTAAATCCATGGAACTCAAAACCTCGATTAGAGAGTCAAGACCGATTGATCTACTAAATAACTAAATGATTAATAAAAAGTAATACAAATTATAACAAGAAAGAAGGTGTGTTGAAACCGCGGATGGTTATTTTAAGTATTTTAAAATCAACTAGTTAACGCTATAAAAAGAAGTCTAAAACTGTGGATTATTGTAATGATATTTGTGGATGTATTGCCATCCACAAAACACACACCGGTAGTAAGTGGTTAGTTGTGGAGAAAGATCTTTAAGTAAGCCGATTCACT
>DTWD01000458.1 GCA_012963185.1 Acidobacteriota bacterium | reverse complement strand
GTAAAACTCTGCAAAGTCACCGTACTCAAACAGTGAACCGTGCGACTGAAGGAACTCGACCATCTCGCGGGCGATGTCTCCCTTATAGAATCGGTCGCGCGCAGCGGCGATCGCCCCCACCCGGCCAAGGTGGGCGTGTTCCCGCTCAGCGTCAACCATCTTCTTTAATGTGTTCGCAAGGGTGGGCAATTTAATCGTCTCCCCAGGCGTGTAAAGACTCCCGTCGGGTTTGAGCCAGTAGCGTCGGTTCTCCGGCCAAGCCTGGAAAAATTCTAGATTGCGCTCAATCGAGCGAGCCGTTCGCGGTCGCAATGGAAATCCATGTTCCGCGTAGTCGATAGCCCGCGCGGCCACCTGCGCGAATGTCATGGTGCCCCACCGTTCGAGAACAGTCAGTGCTCCGTGCAGTGCACCGGGAACGACCGCCGGGTCGAGCCCTTCGCCGTTGAGGTTGCGACTGCGTTCGAGATACCAGTCGATCGTGGCGCGTTCGGGTGCCCAGCCCTGCCCCACGATCGAAATGACTTTGTCTTCCGCTTTTGGATAGACCAGGATCAATGCTTCACCACCTAGTCCATAAAGATCCTGTTCCACGACGCCACCCACGAGCAGTGATGTCACGCCGGCATCAAAAGCGTTGCCGCCCTGCAGAAGTATCTCGAACGCTGCGGCCGTCGTTAACGGATGACCGGTTGACACCCCGGCCGTACGACCGGAGACTGGTGGTCGTTGCGCCAATCCTGACTCAGTTGCAAGGCCTGCGATTAGGGCAACTGTCAATAGGACGACACACTGCGCGCGGCCCTTAGGAGACCAGCAGGCGGCGGTAAGCTCTCGGAAACGTCGGATACGAAAGGTTCGTTTCGGCATGCGAGTTCTTAGATTCTACTTCCGGTTCGTCGCGGGTTCAACGGGGAGACTGTTCTTGCTACACTGGTAACATATCCGTTTCAGCCTTTGGTTTAACTAAGGAGTTCATCGTGATCAAACGGTCACTAGTGCTCTCATGGTGCCTCGGTCTTCTTGCGACAGCCGCCGTAGCACTGCTTGGTCAGTCCGCATCTGACCAAGTCCTGCCTGGCTTGGTCGATACGGTCCGACCTTTCAATAGCTTTGGTCACGTCTACGATGCCAATAGCTTCGAGTCGATGCGTCCACGCATTATGGGAACTCATGGGGTCATTGCGACGGGGCACTACCTCGCCACGCAAGCCGGTTTCGAGGTCTTGAAAGCCGGTGGCAATGCATTCGATGCTGGCGTAACGGCCGCGATGGCCCTAAAGGTGACAAAAATGGGCTTCGCAGGGTGGACAGGTGTGGCACCACTTATTCTGTATAGCGCAGCCGAGGATCGTGTCATCACCCGGGTAGGAGCTGGCACGACCCCGGCACGTGCGACACTGCAACACTTTCTGGCTAACGGAAAACGTGACGTAGACCTTGCATTAGTCCCAGCCGATGTAGACGTATGGCTCGCGACGCTTGAACGCTTCGGGGAGTTGAGCTTCGAGGAAGCAGCTACGCCCGCCTTGGAAATTGCTGAGGGCGGCTATCATCTTTACAAGCACCAGAAGTGGCTTCTCGACAGTCAACAGGATCGCATCCTGAAATATCCGTACAACCAGGCGTTCTGGTTTCAACATGGTGTCGAGAAACAACAACTGGGCGATTTAATGGTCAACAAGGACCTCGGTCGACTCATCCGGTACATGATGACGGCGGAGCGAACCACCTTGGCACAAGGAGGTTCACGAGCTGAGGGTATTGCGGCTGCGCGAGATGCCTTCTATAAGGGTGAACCGGCGCGTGCAGTTGATGCATTTTACGAAGAACACAACGGTCTCATTACGTATGACGACCTCGCCAACTACGAGAGCAGCTGGATGGCGCCGCTCCACACAACCTTCCGTGACTATGACGTGTACGTTGGGGACGGCTGGTCACAGGGTCCTCGTCTTATTCTGTTTCTGAACATGCTTGACCAGTTCGACCTTGAGAGTCTTGGTTATAACACGGTTGACTACATTCACTTGCTTTCCCAAGTCATCGCCCTTGGCATGTCGGATGTCCACAAACACGTGGGCGATCCCTCGATGGCGAACACACCGTCAACGCTTTACTCGAAAGAGTACGCCGCAAAACGCGTCTTGCTGATCGATCGCGAGCGAGCGTTTTCTGATATGCCCCCATGGGGAGATCCAAGCAACATGACGGAACTCTCGGACACCTCTCCAGTCGACTTTTCAATACCACCAACTAATAGTTCGGACCAACGGAGTGAACTGGCGAACGAGGCCTCAATGTTTGACACATCGTCGCTCAACGTAATGGACGATGAAGGCAATCTGTTCTCGATGACCGAAAGTGACGGCCACATGGTCACGCCGATGATCCCGGGCTGGGGATTCGGCGTCTCGCGTCGGATGTATCAACTCAATCTCAACCCAGACCTAGCCAACGCTATGGCACCAGGGAAACGACCCCGAAATACGAACAGTCCCGTCCTCATCATGAAAGCTGGCAAACCGTTCATGGGCATGTCCACTCCGGGAGGCGACCAGCAGCTCCAGTCTCTCCTGCAGGTCTTTCTCAACGTCGTAATTTGGGGTATGTCGCCTGAACAAGCCCTTGATCAGCCGCGATTCGGAAGCTACAACTTTCCCCCGACTGGGAGCGAAGTGAACCAAACGCCAGGCCTCCTCAAACTTGAGGGTCGAATTCCCGAAGCCACGTTCGAGACACTTAGCAGCATGGGCCACACTGTGGAGTCTTGGGGACTCTGGAACTGGCAGGCCTGCGCGCCAACAGTCACTTACCGGGAACCTGATACCGGACTGATGATTGCGGCTGGCGATGTACGCCGAGAGACGACCGCGCTTGGATTCTAGACTGGTGAAGGCAGGCTTCCCTCCAAGTCACTGAGACCGAAGTCGCTGCCATGCAAGTCCAGGGCGGTCCACGCGAAATTGCACGAAACGCCGGTGCTCAACCTCGGTGACGTAGGCCGTTCGACCATCCAGACCACCCAAGCAAATATTACTGGGGCGCGCACCAAGAACATCGATCTCTTGGAGAATCCGACCACTGGGTGACACCTTTACGACCGTGCCTGCACCATAACGGGTGACATAGAGATTGCCATCGACGTCGCTCCGCAGTCCATCCAGACCATGATCAGCAAACCGTATAACAATTCGTTGACCAGAGATCGTTCCGTCAACGTCAATGTCAAACGCCCAGATCACGCGTTCGTCACTCCCACCCACATATAGCGTGCGTCCATCCGGACTCACTTCAATACCATTTGTCGTCCCTATATCGCTAACGAGTCGTGTCGCGTTGCCATCAAGTCCGATACGCCAAATCTGCCCGCTTCCTTCAGTCCAGTTCGGATCACTCGCATAAAGCACGCCACCAGGCGCCATGGCGAGGTCATTCGGCTGATTCATATTCGGGTTATGTGAATAGATCGTGATCGCGCGACTTTTCGGTTGCACCTTGAACACATTGTGCCCTACATAGTCCGCCACATACATTTCTCGCTGTGCACCAAACCGAATGCCATTCCCGACACTACCCTGTGGTAACTCCAGATAGATCTCACCTGACCCGTCCGGTCGAATCCTACCGATTGTTCCTTGTCGCTCATAATTGACGGCATAGACATTACCGTCCACATCACAGGCAGGACCTTCAATCCCACTGGTGAACACCCCAACTTCCGTCAGGGGCGTCGCAATGAACAATGGCGATGGAGCCGCTGCTTGTCCACTCACCGCCGCAACCATAACGACCGGAAGAACGGAGATGCACCCCGCGGCACTGCTGAACCTTTGTCGACATCTCATTCGTGCTCATTATGCACCAAGAGGCCATCTTACGTGCCGAAGGACGGACGCGAGGTAAACTTATGTAAGACTAGAGTCAGAATAGGAATTCGAGATGGCAACATAGCTCGCACACTGGCAAAAAAATCTTCAGACTGAAACCAATGACGTCTAGTCACTCGATGGTAACGCTTGACCGCAGCGGAAATCGCCCCGCTAGCAAGATCTTGTTGAGCAGCCTGTTGTTGAGTCTATTACTGGGACTTAACGCAAGTGCCGAACAAGAGATCCGTCTTGACCTCGAAGAAAATGGCGGCCTTTTTCTCCCCGAGGGTTTTGAAGCTGAAGCTCTAGTCAACCGGCTTGACGGCCAAGTCAGGCATATCGC
>DTWD01000457.1 GCA_012963185.1 Acidobacteriota bacterium | reverse complement strand
GTAGTGGATGTTATTCAAGGAGGTGCGTTGGATAGTCGCGACGCGCCGTTATTTTCGATTATTGCGAGGGTGACCGACGGGACACGGATTCATGATGTCCGTGATGCGATTTATGAAGAAATAGAGCGTTTGAAGACCGAGCCGGTCGACACTGCTATTCTCGATTCGACAAAATCGCACATGCGATACGGCTTTGCTATGGGACTGAACAGTCCTGGACAAATCGCCCGGACATTAAGTCATTACTTGCAGTTAACGGAAGACCCACAGACGGTGAATCGGGTCTATGGCCTTTACGAAACAGTGTCGCCAGACGACATTATGATGGTGGCGAATACCTATTTTTCTGACACGAATCGGACTGTGGTCGTGCTGACGGCCGAGGAGGAACAATGACATTTCGGTGTTTCCTTCTGGGAGTGTGGGTGGTCGTTGCGAGCAGCCTTGGGTGCAGCACTGGTTCTGAGCGAGTCGAAACATCACCGACCGTAGCTTTACCTATGTCGAATTCGCCGCTGGTGACCCTGCGAATCGGCTTTCGCGTTGGTTCAATTCACGAACCAGAGGCTCAGAAAGGGCTGAACGCACTCACGGCTCTGATGATGGGACGTGGTGGCACCGCATCAATGAGCTACGAAGAGCTGATCGAAAGACTGTATCCCTGGTCTGCGTCGATCAGTGCCCAGTTTGATAAAGAGATGACGGTTCTGGTGGGTGAAGTACATCGTGACCATTTGGATCCCTTCGTCACGATTCTGCGTGACTTAATCGTGACTCCTGGTTTCGATGAAGCCGATTTTGCGCGGAATCGAGAATTTCTGACGAATAGTGTGGTCTCGACACTTCGAGGAAATGATGACGAGGAACTCGGTAAAGAAACACTGAATGCGCTTTTATATGCCGAGCATCCGTATGGTGTGCCAGTGAACGGTACTGAAGACGGGTTGGCAGCGATCGAACTTGATGACGTGCGAGCGTTCCATGCGGCGCATTACACGAAGGGGAACGTCATCGTCGGTGTGGCAGGTGGCTACCCAGATGGTTTTGTTGAGCGAGTCGAGCTCGAGATTGTGTCGCTACTACCGAACGGGGACGCTAGCCCAATGGCGCTGCCGGCTGTATCTACGCTTGATGGACGCGAGGTGTTGTTGGTCGATAAAGACGCGATCGCGACAGCTATATCGATTGGGTTTCCAATAGACGTGACTCGGGCAGACGATGACTTTTATGCCTTAATGGTCGCGAATTCGTATTTTGGTGAGCATCGCACATTCAACGGATTGTTGATGAACAAAATGCGAGGGCAGCGCGGCCTGAATTACGGAGATTACTCGTATATTGAAAACTTTATACAAGATGGCGGATCGCGTTTACCGGTGACCAATATTCCAAGGCGTCAGCAGTTTTTCAGTATTTGGATACGTCCGGTACCACACCATAACGCGCACTTTGCGCTTCGGCAGGCGATACGAGAATTGGAAGTACTTGTGAACGAAGGGTTGACCGAGACTGAATTTGACGCCTCTCGAGAATTTCTTCTCAATTACTCAAAACTGTACGTTCAGACAACGAGCCGGCGCCTCGGGTATCACATGGACTCTGCCGTGTATGGTACGGCGTACTTCATTGATGAGATTCGAAGGCGTTTGCCGTCATTGACGGTGACGGATGTTAATGACGCGATCCGGCGTCATTTACAGTCTGATAATCTTGCGATTGCGATTGTGACTAGCGATGCGGAGGCGTTTCGTGATCGATTAGTGGCAAATGAACCGTCTCCTCCGACATATAACGCTAAGGCGAGCAGTGAGATTCAGGCTGAGGATCTGTTGATTACGTCGTACGATTTGGCGATTAATCCTGACCGGATGCGCGTTGTCCCAGTTGGGCAAATGTTTCGCCGTTGAGTGAGCCCTGCCTGTAACCGTCTGGATCGACTTCGACCTTTTCGAATCCGGCCGTAAGAAAGTTCGCGCAGACGGCTTCAAAGACCGTTTCATCACGTAAACGTGCAATCTCTTCGGGTGCAACCTCGATACGTGCGCGCGTCCCGAAATACCGGACGCGGCACACGGTAAAGCCAAAGTTCCGTAGTGCGCGTTCGCAGGTGGCTACCTGTGTCAGTCGAGCGGGTGTAATAGTCGTGCCATAGGGGAAGCGACTCGATAAGCACGCGAGGGCCGGCTTGTTCCAGACCGGTAGGGACCGCTGTCGTGCAGCTTCTCGAATATCAGCCTTGGTGAATCCAATTTCATCAAGAGGAGACCGGACACCCTGCTCCTTCGCGGCATGGCGTCCTGGCCGGTAATCACCGCGGTCATCGAGGTTGAACCCGTCGATGACTTGTCTGATGCCGAGTTGCGCCGCTTTTTTGACGGCTTGACTGTACACCTCCGTTTTACAGAAGTAGCAACGGTTGACAGGATTGTCCGCATACCGCGGGTCATCAAGTTCATAGGTGTCGACGAGGACAAGGCGAGCTCCAATCGTGGCGGCGAGCGTTTGCACTGCGTCGCCTTCTTCAGGGGCAAGGCTTGGCGAAATGGCTGTCAAGGCAATGGCGCGCTGCCCGAGTACCTGCACGGCCTCTGACAGAAGATAGGTCGAGTCGACACCACCCGAGAAACAGACTACGACATTATTGAAACTCGCCAGTAAATCCCTGAGCTGGGTGACCTTCTTGTTCAAAGTCGTCATAATGCGCGTTCAGATATGTCGAAAGCGGCATATTAGTTTCGCACACCGATGCTTCCGTCGACTACTTTGTTTCTGGGCACGACCGCGTCACTCGCAATTATTCACACGTTTCTTGGTGTGGATCATACGTTGCCATTTATTGCGCTGGCGCGTGCGCGTGAGTGGTCGCTGACGCGTACCTTATTTGTGACGTTGTTGTGTGGTGTTGGTCATGTGGCGTCGTCTGTTGTCATAGGTATGGTTGGGATTGGTCTGGGGATCACAACGGAGTCGATGTTGTGGCTTGAAAGCGCACGCGGAGAACTTGCCGCGTCACTCTTGCTTGGATTTGGGTTTGCCTATGCCGCGCGGGCGATCTGGCGACGGTTTCGTTCGTCAGCACCATCACAACAACGCGCTCTTAACGGTGTCACGCCGTGGGCTTTGTTTATCGTATTTGTGCTTGGTCCATGTGAGCCATTGATTCCATTAATGGTTGTTCCTGGTATGCAGGGGGATTGGCTCGGCGTGGCCGCCGTCATTGGCGTATTTGGCCTACTCACGATTGCGATGATGATGGCCACGGTTGCAGCGGCTTATCGCGGTGTTGGCTTTATCACGAACTATGGATTTGGGCCTCATGGTGATGTAGCTGCGGGCCTCGTCGTTGCGGCAAGTGGAGCCGCTGTCCTCTGGTTTGGACTTTAAATAGCGGGTATCTCCCGGTTGCGCACGCTAGTCACGCTGTAGGCGACCGTTATTGGTTGCGCGACATGGATGAGTTGACCGGATGGCTTGACCGGTTGGTAGGGCCGAAGCATTCACCTTGAACGGCTTCATGTCCTGGCACAGACGGTGCCACGCTTCAAGGCCTTTCCGGCGTTCTTGTTTGAGTCGGTCTAAGAGTCGTTGTCGATCAGATGCTGTCATAGCAAAAAAGTCTCCAGCCGCACACTGGGATTGG
>DTWD01000456.1 GCA_012963185.1 Acidobacteriota bacterium | reverse complement strand
CGGATTGCATTCCTTCACCCAACGTGCCGACCTGACCGGCAACTAACAACCCTGCCGCAGCGTTCATGCGCACGATATCTCTCGCTGGTCCCCCTTCACCCGCCAAAACCGCCAATGCCATCTTGTGACTCTCGGCAATACTGTCAACCCGTAATGCACGCAAGTCGGACGGCGTGACGCCGAAATCCTGTGGTCGTATTGAAAATCGAGAAAGTTGTCCTTCATGTACCTCACAGACCTCGGTTTCACCGATTGGAGATATTTCATCGAGTCCACCAGATCCATGTACGACCCAAACTCGTTCAGAACCGAGTGAACGAAGTGAACTCGCAACCAATTCCAGCACGTCAACACTCGGCACACCGATGATCTGGCGTCCCACGCCGACAGGATTAGTCAACGGCCCAAGGAGGTTAAATGCGGTCCTTACTCCCAGTTCTCGCCGTGTTGGTCCTGCATGCCTCATCGATGGATGGAATGTCGGTGCGTAACAGAACGCGATACCCGCTTCGATTAAACATCGTTCAACTACCAGTGGCGATGCCTCAACATTCACACCAAATGCCTCAAACAGATCTGCACTGCCTGAGCGACTCGACACTGATCGATTTCCATGCTTTGCAACGCGCACACCAGTCGCTGCAAGTACAACTGCCGCAACTGAAGACACATTGAACGTTCGTGCACCGTCACCACCAGTACCGCACGTATCGAAACAATCCGGAATAGGCCGACTAAGTTTTACGGAATGCGACCGCATTATCCGCGCCATGCCGACAATTTCCTCGACAGACTCCCCTTTCATCTTTAACGCCACCAATAACCCGGCGATCTGAGCAGAGGTCGCGCGACCTGTCATGATTTCTTCCATCACGTACTCGGACTCTGACTCACTAAGATTGACGCCCCTCGTAACGAGGTCCAGCACGGAGGCTACTGTGACTTTGCTTCCCATTTGATTCCTAACCCGAGACTCGATGGCATTCCAAAAAATTCTGCAAGATGGTCTTCCCATCAGCCGTTAGAACGGACTCTGGATGAAATTGCAGGCCAAAGACAGGAAACTTTCTATGCCGAACGGCCATAATCGTGCCATCCGAAGATGCGGTTCCCACCACTTCCAACTCATCCGGCACCGTCGTTCCGTCAATCACAAGTGAATGGTACCGGCCTGCCTCAAACGGACTTTCTATCCCGGCCAGAATACCGACGCCATCATGCAGTACCTGCGAGGTCTTTCCATGTAATAAAGCCGGTGCCGACACAATGCGCGCACCATACGCCTGGCCAATCGCCTGATGGCCCAGGCACACACCAAGAATCGGAGTCTGTTGGGACTGAGCACGAATGAGTTCCACGCTGATACCAGCCTGCTCCGGCCGACCTGGTCCCGGCGAAATCACAATTCCCTCTGGCTTCAGATGTGCAATCTCGCTAACGGTAACCGCGTCATTACGAAAGACACGAAGTTCCGCACCCAACTCACCAAGATATTGCACCAGGTTGTAGGTAAACGAATCGT
>DTWD01000455.1 GCA_012963185.1 Acidobacteriota bacterium | reverse complement strand
CTTCATCTGCACCGTGTGTATAGGCGACTGTTGCACCCTGCGCGGTGTCCGGCGCGTAGAAGGCAACTACCGCCGGTTGGTTGTAGGACGGGATGTAAAGGATACCGGTTTCTGGATCGACGGCTGCGCCAGACCATCCGGCTGTTCCCCCTGGCGGCGGTCGCATGACCGTCCCTTTCGTGACGCCTTCGACGGGTAGATCAAGAGGTGTGAAAAGTGGGCCAAGTCTCCAACCGTCGATGGCTTCGAGTGCCAGGGCACGTATTTCTGGCGTGAAATCGACCAAGTCATCGATCGTCACGCCTTGGTAGTCGAATGCTGCCGGCTTTGTGGGAAAGGGTTGTGTTGGTGACAGTACCTCACCCGGCATATTTGAGTTTTGTGGTACCGGACGTTCTTCGATCGGCCAGACTGGGTCGCCGGTCTCCCGGTCGAAAACGTAGACGAAGCCTTGTTTGCTAACCTGAGCGAGAGCCTTGATGTCTCGACCGTCAACAGTGATATCGATCAAGTTTGAATGGGTTGGAAAATCGTAATCCCACAACCCGTGATGAACTGCTTGGAAATGCCACTGGCGCTGTCCTGTTTCAACGTCCACGGCAATAATTGATTCTGAAAATAGATTATCTCCCGGGCGGTCGGCACCAACGTAATCGTTGGTGACTGTCCCGGTTGGAAGATAGACATGCCCGAGTTCGTTGTCACCTGCGAGCATCGACCAGACATTGCCGTTGCCGGAATATCGCCACGAGTCATTACCCCACGTATCAACGCCGTATTCGTCTGAGGTGTTGGGTACAGTGTGGAAATCCCATGAGTGTTCACCCGTACGCGCATCCCACGCTCTGACCCAGCCGGGGATGGCTTCTTTGGTGATACGCCGGTCAGCGACATGGGACCCGTGGATGACTTTGTCTCGTACGACGATTGGTGGTGAATGAATTCCCCAGGTTAGCGCGTTCAGGTAGTCGCGTTCGCCACGAACCGCGCGGGGAACGCCCGCCATCGCGTCAACCATGCCACTACCGTTCGGGCCAAAATCAGCACAGGGTTGACCGGTCTTCGCACTGACGCACACGAGATAGCCATTACCAGTTCCCCAGTAGATCCGTTCGTCATCCGCACCATCTGTCCAATAGGCGACGCCACGCTGAGACCAAGGTGCGCTCATCGTTGGTGTGCCGTCTTCGTAGCTTTTGGGGTTGAAGACCCACAGAGTTTGTCCGGTGACCGCATCGACCGCGACACCTTGTGAGAGCGGAGTATTGAAGTAGAGCACCCCACCGACCATTAAGGGGGTGGCCTGCAGACGTGAGGCAATCGGTGGTTGGCTTGTTCGATAGAGGTCAGGCGTATCAGTAACGAGCGAATCGACGATGGTAGAAAGGGGTGCCCACCACTCGCCACCACCTGGTGTCGATCGACTGACTGCAGTGTCTACAGATAGCCACTCCCACGCTATTTCTAAGTCCGAGAAATTACTGCCATCAATCTGGTCGAGCGGAGAATATTTCGTACCTCGAATGTCACCGGCATAGCTTCGCCATTCACCGTTTGACGTGTCGTAGGTTTGCCATGGCTGGGCATGCATGGTTGATGAGACCACACTGAGCGTTAGAACAAAGATGGCAAGTCGTATCCACTGGTTGGGCATTATTTATATTCATCCTTCAAGTTTGAGCTGATTTGCTACGTCACGGTTGTTCGGTGGTGTCCAAAGGAATGTCTCTAAGACGTTCTTGGACGGTCCCGGGAATCCCGAGGTCGGTATCGGCCCCAAGGTCTTCAAGTAGTTTGGCTGTGTCGGGCCAGCTTTGGAATTGGAACGACTGCTTAGAACCTTCAGCTAACCGGTACGCAGTGCGGCCTCTAAAGTCACGAGCATTAATGTCAGCGCCCTTGGCAACAAGAAATTCTACAACTTCATTGAGTCCACGAAACGAAGCTCCATGGAGAGCGGTGAAGTCGGCCTCGTTCGTTGCGTTGATATCGGCGCCAGCTTCGAGCAAGACCTTGACTGCCGCTTCCGCGCTGGGTGAGCGGACACCACGGGGCTCACGTGGCGTATAGGTGGCACGTCCAAGGCCAGCAGCTGCCATGAAGGGAGTCGTGCCGTCAGCGGTCGTCAAGTGCTGGTCCGCGCCGGCATTCAGGAGTGCCAGCAAGGTCTCAGTGCTGGTCGAGGTTCGGCTTTCTCCGACACCGAATACTTGTCCTCCGGCACCATTCATGTCGTACGCGGCAACCCATAGTGGGGTAGCCCCTAGGAGGTCACCCGTGCCACACGCAAATGGTTCGAAGGCACCCTTCTTGGGGTAGCCGATGTAATTCATAATCATGGCCGAAGCACTGATCCGGCCGTTGGGGTTGGCACCCTTGGCTAAGAGTGCTTTAACCAGCGGAAGTCGTTGTCCACCGCTAAGGCTTGCTCGACGAAATCTTGCGTAGAGGCCGCCGCGTCCGTGCCGTCGGTACCAGTCACCAAGCCACAAACCGACGTTTCCTGCGGCCGCATGCAGTGCAGGAACACCGTTTATTGTGCCGTTTGGGTCAGCACCGTGTTCGAGGAGAAACAGTGCAAAGGCGTCTTGACTGCTTGCGATCGTAAATGGCAGGACGTGCGTTTCGTCACTGCTTCTTTCATTGAGATCGACACCAGCTGCCAGCAGAGCTTCAGCGGTTTCGATGTCACCATTTTGTGCGGCATACATTAGCGGTGTAAAACCTTTGGTAGTTGATCGCCTTGGGTCAGCACCACGAGCCAGCAGCAGGCGCACAAGATCCTGATGAGTTTCAGCCACAGCCCACATTAAGGCTGTACTTTGTGTCTCGCTGGCTGCTGCATTTACGTCAGCACCATTATTCAAGAGCAGTCGGACAGCGTCGAGATTGCCAGTCTGCGCTGCGACCATGAGTGGTGTTAACCCACTCGTTAGGGCCGTGTTGGGATTACTGCCAGCTGCGAGCAAGGTACTGACCAACTCGGTGTTGGCGTTCTGAGCAGCGCGTTCCAATGGTGTGACCCCATGGTCGTCGGTGGCGTTTACGTCAGCACCGGCAATGATTAGTCGCCGTACAATCTCGACCTGTTCCCAATGTGAGGCCAAAAGCAACGCGGTTACTCCGTCAGCACGAGCCACATTAGGGTCGGTTCCCTGCTCAAGTAGTTCCATCACTGTTGACCAATCTTGACTAGATGAAGCAGTAATCAATGGATGG
>DTWD01000454.1 GCA_012963185.1 Acidobacteriota bacterium | reverse complement strand
GCAATTACCGCGACAACATAGAACTTAACGAGGAGCGGCGCGACGAACTGAACCCATCGTGAATAGGGGATTCGTCCCAACGCCAAAATCCCCATCAGTAACGCATTGGTCGGCACGATCATATTAGTGAACCCATCACCAAACTGATACGCCAGCACCGCAGTTTGCCGTGTTACCTCCGTCAAATCCGCTAGCGGCGCCATCACCGGCATCGTGACGTATGCCTGTGCCGAACCGGATGGAATAAACAAATTACACACGGTTTGCACGCCCAGCATCGCGACAGCCGCAGCGTGGGCTGGCAAAACGGTTAGTGGCTGCGCTAAGCCGTAAACAACCGTATCAATGACCTGCGCCTCCGTCAGGACCACCTGAATCGCGCGAGCAAAGCCAATCAGTAGTGCGGTAGTTGTCATCTCCGCCGCACCGCCCAAAAATGACTGTGCCGCGGCATTCGCAGTCAGTCCACCGACAAGAGCTGTGACGACACCAATCGCAAGAAACATTGCAGCCAGTTCCCCGACATACCACCCTTGTGTCGCGACACCCCACACGAATCCGGCACTTGCACTGACCAGCACACCAATGACCCAGCCGTGTCGGCTTGTCAGAATCACAGTGGCTGGCAACGTAAACCCTGTCCCGTAGTCAACATCAGCAACAAAACTGGAACTCGGATCTGCTCTAAGCTGCGACACATAGCGCAGCAGATGGTGCACCCCGACCGCCGCACAAGTCACAAGCAGTAGCCACCTCACTCCTTGACCTGACGTAAGCGGCACTGCCGCAATGTCCTGAGCAATTAGGACGGTAAATGGATTGAGCGTGGCACAGGCGTATCCCACGCCGGCGCCAACGTAAATCATGCCAACCGCAACAACCGCATCGAGTTTCAATGCGAGACACATCGTCACGAGTATCGGGACGAACGGTAGATATTCCTCAGCCATCCCGATGGTCGACGCCCCCAGCGCAAAAATCCCAACCATCATCGCGACAAGCCATCCCGGCTTGTCTCCCGTCCGCCGAAGCGTCGCGCTGACAAGCGCATCCACCGTTCCCGTGGCACGAACAATCCCGATCGCGCCGCCGACAATAAACACAAAAAAAATAATGTCTTGTGCGTCTGCCAGTCCTTTGGGAATCGCGGTGAGAAATGCAAACAGTGGAAGCGGGTCAGCTTCGACCGTTTGATACGTACCCGCGATCACTCTGTAGCCATTGCGGTCGTACTCACCTGCTGGGAGGACATAACTGATCAGCTGAGCAAGAAGAATGAGACCGCTGATAAAAACAAGCGCGTCAGGAATGCGTCGTGTGGATGTAATCACCTTGGTCTCGTGTTGTGATGTATCAGATCAAATTCACGATACGGAATCGACACGTATTGGGTCATCTGATACGCGCACTAAGAGTTTCCCGAAGTTCTCTCCACGAAGGAGACCCAGAAACGCCGACACGGAAGACTCCAAACCCTCAACAACATGCTCGCGATAGTGAATCGAACCATCGCGAATCCATCCGGTCATGTCGCGAAGAAAATCCGGGAATCGGTCCATGTGGTCGAAGACAATAAACCCACGAAATGTAATCCGACGCACCAGGGTCAATCCCATTAATTTCGGAACACCGTCTGGACCAGATGGCGCTTCGGTGAGGTTGTAGTTAGCAATTCGACCACAGACTGGAACCCGTGCAAAATCATTCAGGAGCGGAAGTACGGCCTCAAACACCTTTCCGCCAACATTCTCAAAATAAACATCGATGCCGTTCGGGCACGCAGCACGAAGCGATTCCGGCAAGTTCTCTTCAAGATGGCTTACACAGGCATCAAACCCGAGTTGCGACGTCACGTAATCACATTTCTGCGACGCACCGGCCACACCGACGACACGGCATCCTTCTCGTTTGGCAATCTGACCAACAATCGCACCGACAGCGCCGGAGGCCGCCGAAACAACAACCGTGTCTCCGGGCTTTGGGCGACCGTGATCGAGGAGGCCAACATACGCAGTGTGACCCGGCATACCGAGTACTCCAAGCGCCGTAGAAATCGGGGCACCCGTCGGATCGAGTTTACGTACGCCTGTACCATCAGACAGGGCATACTCTTGCCAGCCATTCGCGGTTAGGACGATATCCCCCTCGCTATACCCATCAAGCTTCGATTCCACAACTTGAGACACGGTGCCACCGACCATAACGTCCCCGACCGGCACCCCCGGCGCATAGGATGGACCGGAGTTCATCCGACCACGCATATACGGGTCAAGCGAGAGATAGATCGTGCGGCACAACATCTCGCCTTCGGCGGGCTCAGGGGCGACATCCTTAAGAAGCGAAAAATCGTTGGCAGAAGGAAAACCAACTGGGTGCGAAGCAAGGCAAACACGGTGATTCAATCGTTTAGACAATTTCGTCCGCCAAGTTCAGTACTGACACTGCGCAGTATACTAATGACCCTTTTACGCAACATTTCCTTGAGGAGTCTCTGGATGGTTGAACATCTGATCCACACGTATGAATTTAATTTGGAACATATAAAAAAAATCGTTGCAGATGTCAGCGACGAACAGATGACACTGCAGCCAAACGGACTGGTAAACCATCCGGCTTGGACACTCGGGCATTTGGCCAGTACTTCGGACATGTTAGCGAAGACACTCAGCCTAGAATCGACCTTTCCGGAGGAGTGGAAAGAAGCCTGTAAAACTGGAGGCACACCGAGTGGTGATGCCGCGGTGTTCGCCTCAAAAGAACAACTGCTAGCCGAACTCTCTAACCAGCATGCACGTGTCTCTGAAGCGGTCAAACAGGCTGGTTCTGAATCATTTACGGCTGAATCAGAAGAGAATTTCCGGAAGATGTTTCCAACGGTAGGGGACATCATTATGTATCTCATGTCGGCTCACGAAGGGACTCACATCGGTCAGCTGCAAACATGGAAACGCGCAGCAGGTCTCACCGATTCTAAATCTTGACGTTTCGTGTGGACACATTACTGTTACCCTGACATGACGTGGCCAGAGTGAACAACCCGGCCACGTCATGACCCGGCGTCCCCTGCACTATCGACGACGCGACGTAGCGGGTTAAACCCACTCTTTATTTACTCGCGTTCGGCTTCCCAGGTTCCCTCACCTGCACCGCCGTAGTCACAGGTTCCAGACATAGCGTCACCATTAATTGTGCCAATATAAACCGCCTCATTTCCCTCTTCGCCAAAACGAAACTCAATCTGATCCCCGGTAACCGTTCCAGTAATAGGTGCAGTCCCAAACGCGCCATCATACGTTCCTGACAACGTCTCCCCTTGTTGAAGGAATTCAAAAGTCGGCTCACCACCACCAATGTCGAGTTCGACAACAAAATTCCAGGTGCCGCTCACATCATGCTGGAAACCGTACCCAACACTTACCGCGACAAACCCTGTAACAACGACGAGAATTAAAGTCCTCATGGTCTTCCTCTCGGATTGAACTCGTTTGCGATTCGTCACTTTTTTTGGAGTTTAGCCCACGTGTCGCGCAAACCGACTGTTTTATTAAAGACAGGTGCCCCATCTAGAGAATCAGGATCCACACAAAAATAGCCAAGCCTCTCAAACTGATAGCACGTCCCAATCGTCGGACTGGCTAGACTTGGTTCGACCCAACAGCCTGTGCGTTGATTAACCGACTGCGGGTTGAGCGCCTCCTTATAGTCAGTACCATCCGCTACGTCCTCCGGATGTTCCACTGTAAATAAGTGGTCATAGAGACGAACCTCAGTATTAATGGCATGAGAAGCAGACACCCAATGAATGGTGCCTCGAACCTTTCGACCATCCGGAGCATACCCACCACGTGTCTCGGGGTCGTAGGTGCAGCGGAGTTCAATTACGTTGCCACTCGCATCCTTCACAACATCACGGCACGTCACAAAGTAGGCATATCGTAAGCGAACTTCTCGTCCGGGCGCTAATCGAAAAAACTTTTTGGGCGGGTCTTCATGGAAATCATTACGCTCGATGTACAGTTCGCGCGAAAATGGTACCTTTCGAACCCCAGCACTTTCATCCTCGGGGTTGTTAATAGCGTCCAATTCTTCAATTTGATCTTCTGGATAATTTTCAATCACAACTTTCACTGGTTCTAGTACCGCCATCACACGTGGAGCCTGCTGGTTCAATTGCTGACGAACCGCATCTTCAAGTTGAGCAATTTGCACCACGCTATTAGCCTTCGCAATCCCGATACGTTCGCAAAAATCACGAATCGCCGCTGGCGGATAACCTCGCCGCCGCATCCCGCTCAATGTTGGCATCCGTGGGTCATCCCACCCGTTCACATAAGCGCCACTAACGAGTTCCAAAAGCTTGCGTTTACTTAACACTGTATAAGTCAAATTCAATCTCGCAAACTCGATCTGTCGGGGCGGATCCGTCCAATCGAGAGCCTGCAAATACCAGTCGTAGAGGGGTCGATGATCTTCAAATTCGAGCGTGCAGATCGAATGCGTTACTTTTTCAAACGCGTCGGATAGTGGATGGGTAAAGTCATAGGTTGGATAGATCACCCATTCCTGGGCTCGACGATAATGTGGCTGACGGCGAATCCGATAAATGGTTGGGTCCCGCATGTTCATGTTCGGGGCCGCCATGTCAATCTTTGCACGAAGCGTCCGCGTCCCATCGGCAAATTCTCCGGCACGCATCCGCTCAAACAGGTCTAAGTTCTCTTCAGCGGTTCTATCGCGATAGGGACTATTCCGACCCAGTTCATTCCACCGACCACGATATTGACTGACCTCGTCACCCTGAAGGTCATCGACGTAAGCAAAACCTTTTTGAATTAACGTCAGAGCACAGTCATATAAACGCTTGTAGTAATCCGAGGCGTAATAAAATCTGTCACTCCAATCAAACCCCAGCCACCGGACGTCCTGTTCGATTGCGTGCACAAACTCTTGGTCCTCAGTTTCTGGATTTGTATCGTCCATCCGAAGATTGCAGAGCCCCCCGTGTTCCTCGGCAATACCAAAATTGAGACAGATTGCTTTTGCGTGACCAATATGTAAATACCCATTCGGTTCCGGAGGGAACCGCGTATGAACACGACTGTTGTTGACACCAGCCTCTTGGTCATCGTGCACAATCTGCCTGATGAAATCGAGTCCTGGTGCCCCAGCGTCATCGGTTAAGGCTGTTTTGGGTGGGTTCTTACTGGTCACGGTGTGTCCTCGTTGTTGGCAAGTGCCAAGGCTCTATCAATTCTAGCGAGACAAGCGTCCCGACCAAGAAGTGCCATGCCCTCAAACAGTCCAAATCCAACTGCTTTGCCCGTTACGGCAACCCGAACGGCATGAATAATCGCGCCAACCTTGATGTCATTGGTAGCAACAAAGTCATGCAGTCCAACCTCAATCGTTTCGGCATCGAATTTATTCAAGGCCTCCAGCACCTTGCGAAAAGCGAGAAGTCTCTCTGCAGAACCTTCGCCTTGGAGTCTTTTTGAAAATGCTTTTAGGTCATACGTAAAGGCGGAGTCGTCTTCAAAGAATTCTGAATAGTTAACAATGTCACCTGCAACCTTCAATCGGTCCCCAGTCGCCACCACGACCGCGCGCAATCGTGCGTTCTCCTCAGACGACGGTACTGGTGATAACAGGCCAAGTTGGGTGAGGTAGGGTGCAACAACCGCCACTTTCTCATCAAGCGGCAACGCCTGCATCCATCGCTCTTCAAATGCCATCATCTTCTGTGGGTCAAAACTTGCTGGCGACTGATTAATTCGTTCTAAATTAAAAAGCTTCACCATCTCATCCCGCGTAAAGTGTTCCGTCCGGTCATCAAGTGACCATCCCAGCAATAACAAATAATTGGCAAGAGCCTCTGGCCGGTAACCTACGCGCTGATAGAAATCAACGAGTACCGGATTGAAAGACTCCGGTTCGATTGACACACCAAGCGTCGTCATGATGTCAGCCGCGTGGCTATAAATTCTCTTAAAATCATCATGCTTAAGATACTTGGCAAGTTTTCGCTTGCTCAATTTGTTACTACTACCGGGTTCGGCCACATAGGGTAGATGTGCGTAGCGCGGCAGGTCGTAACTGAGTCCCTGTGCAATAAAAATTTGTCGAGGCGTATTGGAGAGGTGTTCCACAGCGCGTATGACGTGAGTGACTTCGAAATCATGATCATCGACCGTGCTGGCCAAGTGATAGAGATAACTTCCATCGGCCCGTCTAATGACATGGTCTTGTTCGAGTCTCCATTCAAATTGGACATGACCACGGACCACATCATCAAATTCACAACGCCCCTCTCTTGGCATTTTCAGACGCAGGACGGCACGTCGACCGTCGCGCTCAAAGGCAGCAGCCTCTGTCTCCGTTTCCGCCATCCAGCGTCGACTGTAAATGAAGCGTTCCTTTGATTGCTGCGCCAACTCGCGCTCCGCATTCGTCTCCTCTGGCGTGGCGTAATCCCGATACACCAAACCACGCTCGAGGAGTTGAGTAACCGCTTGTTCGTACCGGTCGGAACGCTGTGACTGGAAATAGGGTGAATGCGGACCACCAACTTCCGGGCCTTCATCCCAGTCAATACCAAGCCAACGAAAACCATCAAGAATTGGCTGGAGGGCTGTTTCCACGTTACGTTCGTGGTCGGTATCGTCAATTCTGAGAATAAACTGGCCGCCATGGTGGCGGGCAAAGAGCCAGTTAAACAGGGCAGTCCTCACGCCACCAATATGCAGATATCCGGTGGGACTTGGGGCAAATCGCGTACGTACGTTCATGAACTGTCTATGATAAAGGCTCATGAGAACTCTGCTACTCGCCGTGACCCTCGGAACGTTAGTTCAAACGGGTGGCCAGCCCGCCATTGAGCACCTGGTATTCAATATCGAAGGCGGTGGTGAAATGCCATACGCACTCTCGATCCCCGCAAACTACGACGAAACAGAACCTCGTCCTCTCGTGCTGGCTCTCCATCCGGGCGGAAAGCAGGGCCCTTACTACGGCAGTCTTAATATGCGCAGAATTTTCGAGCCGGCGCTACGTGACTGGGGAGCCATCATTGTCGCCCCTGATGCTCCCATTCGTCGTTGGACAGACGATACCGCTGACCGCGCCGTCATGGATGTTCTCAAGCAGGTCATCGACAACTATGCGGTTGACCGCTCTCGTATCCTGGTCACAGGTTTCAGTATGGGAGGAAGAGGAACCTGGTTTTTTGCCACACAGCATCCCGATTTCTTCACTGGGGCAATTCCGATCGCCGGGTCACCGGGCGATGATGACGTCACGGCTGTAGCTGATATGCCGGTCCATATTATCCATAGTCGAGCCGACGAGGTCGTTCCGTTCGGTCCGGCCGAAGAAGCCGTCCGCGCCCTAGAGCAAGGAGGGCACGTCACCGCCTTTACAGCCCTCGACAACGTAAGTCACTACTCAATGGGCGGCTACGTTCCTGCACTGAAAGAGGCGGGAAACTGGATGTTCGACCAGTGGAACAACCGTTAACTCAGCCCATCGTTCAGCGTCCTGAGCGTGGGGGCTCTTGATCGTCAACTGGCACGTCTTCTTCGACACTCACGCCATAACGCTGATAATCCGAATAGCGGGCATGACCCTCGAACAAGTTTTGACCCCAACTTTTGTAACTTTCTCGCATGTCGCGCGGCACCCAAATGCCAAGGTCTGTCTGGGGTTGATAGCGAACCGTAATTTCTGATTCAAGTTCGCCCTCTGAGTATCCGGTCTTTAGCTCAGAGCGGGCGATTAGGCCATCCGTCGGATCAATCCACAGACGACCATGGGTTGGCACGTCGATCCCTTTTACCGGATTGATGATCAGTGTCGGACCACGAACCTCTTCAAATTCAATCACCCACACCCTTCGACCTTCGATCCGGTCATCATCAACATGCTTAAATTCAAATCGATCACGATGCTCTCGGTGCAGCACAACAAGAGCAAACGTCGGAACATTTGTGCTGCGCAGTACATCACCAAGATTAAACCTGGCGCTTTCCTCCGCCATGGCTCGCCACTGGGCAATCGCGGATTCCGTTGGTCGCGTTAAAACGTCTTGTACGCGGTCCAGCCGATCACGGACCTCACGACCATCAACTTCGACCACTACGCGAAAACCAACCCACTGATTGTCGGTCGTAGGTAATCGCAGCATGAGAAAGTCAGACTTCGTCCGTTGCTCGTGATACTCCTGACGAGCCCTGAGTGAAATACCTCCGCGACCATTTCCCCCCCTAGGGGCCACCCCTCCGGAACGGACCCCCTCAGCCCGAAATGCGAGGTCTGTTAGGGGAACTCGCTGATCGTATTCCTCCTCCGCGATTATCAATCCAAGGGTCGGCTCGTAGCGTTCAACATACGCAGTTGCGTTATTGAGAACGGTCGTGATGTCAACTGTCTGTAACGGGAAAAGAAACGCCGTAGCAACCGCGAGGAAGCGTAGTGTCATTCGGACGATCCTTCTTGCCCTAACGAGGGGCTCCAGCAATTGTAATTAGTCTTTTGCTGCAAACGAATAAGTTTTTAATCGGAATCAATGATCGGTGTCAACACAAAGCAGGAGACTACAATGCACTCATGGAATATCGACGTCTAGGTCACACGGGTGTGTACGTCTCTGAACTCTGCCTGGGAGCAATGACGTTCGGCACAGAATGGGAACTGATCGGTGCACTTGGCCAGAAGGAAGCGGACGCACTGGTCAACCGTTCGATTGATGCCGGGATTAATTTTTTTGATACGGCGGATGTTTACTCAACCGGAGACTCTGAAGAAATTCTTGGCCGTTCACTCCGAGACAAACGACACGAGGTCGTGGTCGCAACCAAGGTCCGCGGCCGAATGGGTAAAGGTCCGAATGAGGTGGGGCTGTCTCGACTGCACATCATGCAAGCGTGCGACGCAAGTCTGAAGCGACTCGGCACTGATTACATCGACCTGTACCAAATACACCGTGCCGACCCGGAAACACACATCGAAGAAACGCTTCGCGCTCTCACCGACCTCGTAAAAGCTGGAAAAGTACGTTACATCGGCTGCTCAAATCTCGAAGCATGGGAACTCATGAAAGCATTGGGGATTTCGCAACAACAACACCTCGAGTCGTTCGTTTGCACACAGTCGTACTACGCTTTGACCGGGCGTGACATCGAGCGAGACACCATCCCACTTATCAACGACCAAGGCCTTGGCCTTCTCGTATGGAGTCCATTAGCCGGGGGGTTTCTCTCAGGAAAATTTACGCGTGACGGGTCTAATGACGCAGATGCACGACGAACATCTTTTGACTTTCCTCCGATCGATAAGAACCAAGCATTCAATATCATCGATGCGATGCGACCGATTGCCCAAGTGCATCATGCCTCCGTTGCACAGGTTGCGCTGGCTTGGCTTCTGGCAAAACGCGCGGTCACCAGCATTATCATCGGAGCAAAAAGGATGGAGCAGCTCGACGACAATCTCGGCGCTATCGATCTTGAACTGACCAATGAAGAAATGGCTCGACTAGACGAAGTAAGTGTAACGCCGGTGCCGTACCCAGCATGGATGCTCAGCCTTGGTGATGACCGCCTCCCGGGAACCGCGAGAGACCTAGCAGCGTTGTTAAAAAAATCCAACAGCAACTAACGAGTCCTGTTCGCCTAGATAGACGACGGTTTTATTAATTACGTACGCGGAGCGACTATTGCGGGCTTTCAAAAAGTGGCTGACGCGATGCTTGCATACGGCGTGGTCTGATTGTCCGCTGGTTCTCTCGCCGCAACACTCATCCCGTGAAACACCGATACCCCGATGCGAGATCAGAGAACAGCAGCCGATAACGGAACAAAATAGTCTGGAAGGTTCGCTTTCGTATCGATAAGGATTTCCACAATTGCCTGCCTCTCGGTATACGACAAGCGATCGTAGGGCGCTTCAGTCACCTCGCCCGAGAGCACCGCCCATAATCTCGCGAACACCGTTTCGAGTGCACGAGCGGGAAGCGCATTAAACGAAGCGGTGTAAATCATGTAACTGCACGGATACCGGAACAATCTCTCCTCTAGATCGAATTCACGCAGTGACCGTCCGCGTTGATCAAATGGACCACGCTGGGAAAAGACCGTGTCAAACCCGGACGTACCAGCGATACCGCTCGGTATTGGTACCTCATCAACGAACAACAAGTAGTCAACCAATTCAACAGCGGCCTCATCGATAAGCTCGTTAAACCGACCATCATCCGTGCTCCGTCCACGATCTGAGGGCACAGTCATTGATTCGCGGTGCTCTACACGCCTCGCTTCCCAACCCAAGCGTGTAATGAGATTCGCCATGTGGGCCTGGTGCTCGAGCACCATGAGGGCAACAATATCGCTATGAGACGAAGGATAGCCCGCTAAATCAAAAGTACCCTCCATGGACGGACGCACATCTGGAATAACACCGAACGTGGCTTGTGGGTCGTCAACATCCACCACTTCCACGTTTCCCATGTGTGCCACACCACCGTGTTCGCCAGTGACATACCAACCGCCCCATCGGTCCTGTAAGCGACTGCGATGGTCGGTAACATGCCCACTTGCATAGGCGTTCTTATCCTTCGGCATCGGAAACATGCTGAGCACCTGCAGACCCGGCACGCCGAGTGTGTCCCACGACAAATGACACGCGAGACAATTTTCCCGCCGCTCAAATTGCGGTCGAGCCGCTTCCG
>DTWD01000453.1 GCA_012963185.1 Acidobacteriota bacterium | reverse complement strand
CTACGGGTTGCGGCGGCCGGGGTGAACCGCGCGGATGTTATGCAGCGCCAGGGCAAGTACCCTCCTCCGCCTGGTGCATCGGATATTCCTGGGCTGGAAGTATCTGGGACGGTTGTGACGGTTGGTGAGGGGGTCACGACTTTGTCCCTTGATGATCAAGTTTGTGCCTTGTTAACTGGTGGAGGCTATGCGGAGTACTGTGTTGTTCCGGCTCCTCAATGTCTTCCGTGTCCTGTGGGCGTGCCATTAATCGATGCTGCGGCTCTTCCTGAAGCGTATTGCACGGTGTGGACCAATGTAATGGAGCGCGGAGGACTAAAAAAGGGCGAAACGTTTCTTGTACACGGCGGATCAAGTGGGATTGGAACAGTAGCGATTCAATTGGCACATTTATTTGGTGCACAAGTATTTGCAACCGCCGGCACAAAAGAGAAGTGCGATGCCTGTCTCAGGCTTGGTGCTGAGCGTGCCATCAACTACAAGAAAGAGAATTTTGTTGAGGCGGTGCGGGCCGTAACTGATGGCCGAGGAGTAGATCTCATTCTCGACATGGTGGGAGGCCCATATCTTCAGCGGAACCTTGATAGTCTGGCTGTTGAAGGCCGCCTTGTGCTGATTGCCTTGATGGAAGGTGCCGAGGGTAAATTGGACCTTGCTAAGTTGATGTCGCGCCGGTTGACCTTGACTGGTTCGACGCTACGGTCTCGTAGTGTCGAGCAGAAGGCATCGATTATCCAGGCTTTATCGGAGGTGGTCTGGCCGCGATTATCCAAAGGTGACCTCTATCCTGTGATTCACGCGCGCTATCCATTGAGCGATGCCGCTGAGGCTCATCGGGTAATGGAATCGAGCACTCATATTGGCAAATTATTGTTAGTGCCCCAGTCGGCTCAGACCTAGTTAATCATTTACGGCAACGAAGATACACGCTGGCTAGGAACAGGTTGAGCGTTGTGGTTTCAACGTGCTGCTTTTGAGTCAGTCCTAGCTAGTTGTCAACTCCGAATACGCGATTGAAATTTTCACTGAGTATTGCGTTGCGTTTCTCTGGTATGAGATCGAGCGTGTCGAACACTGTTTGCTGCACATCGAAGAGAGGTTGTTGCCAGCCACGAGGAAAAAATGACGAGTCGGTCCCGAACAGTATTCTCTCCGGTCCGAGCACATTGAGCGCGTAATGAAAGACATCGACGAGACTGAAGTTGGCCATGTACTTTGTCCAGCTATTTGAACTTGACGTATCAGTATAGATATTTTGGCAAAGGTCGCTCGCCATTAGAAGTTCTTTAAAAAAACCAGCGCCAAAATGTGGAACGATGATTGGAACGGTAGGAAACTGGGAGGCAATAGGAACAAGTGCTAGTGGATTACCGCGTTGGATGTCGAATACTGATCGAAGCCCGAGTTTTTTTCGTACACCAATCGACAAAATCCCGCAATGGACAAAGACCGCACAGTTGTACTGAGCCGCTAGCTTGAAAATGTCTTTGACGGACTCGTCGTTGAGCGAATAGTGGTGCATTGCCGGAAACAGGCAAGCGCAGCGTAGATGGTATTCACCGAACGCTCGTTGTACGCGTTCGGCACCATCGGGTGCCAAGGGGTTCACCATAAACATGCCGACAAAGCGTTTTGGATGTCGTTCGATCGCTTTAGCTACTGATAATTCGTCTTCTGCGACGCTTGACATCAATGCGACTCGGTTTACGCCTACATAATCGAGTTCTGCGACCCAGCGATCCGCCAGTTCATTAATGGATCCCGGCGCGTCCCACCCAAGTTGTTCGAGAAGAGATTGCGGTGTGTTGCCTTCTGGTTGATGTTTCTGGCCCGTCGATAACTCGGACCACAGTTTTGCGAAGAATCCTTCAGAAAAAAAATGGCAATGGGCGTCATTGATTTCGAGCGCGGCTGAAGACGACGGTCTCCTAGCGT
>DTWD01000452.1 GCA_012963185.1 Acidobacteriota bacterium | reverse complement strand
GATGCCCGCCGTAGTAGTCGATTGTCGCACTATTCGTTGGAATATAGACGAGCCCGAGTTCGGGGTCGGCTGACATAGGTGCCCACGACGACACATCCCCAGTCCATTCCCAAGCATCATTTTCCCAGGTGTCGTGCCCAAATTCACCGGGCCTGGGTATGACATTAAACTTCCATTTGAAATCACCGGTGTGGGCATCGTACGCGAGGATGTCACCCGGTACGTTTTCAATCCGCGTTTGCAGATAACCCTGCTCAGCCGAGTTACCAATCACGACGGTGTCATTGACCACAATGGGCGGCGATGAGCTGGTGATGTAGCCAATTTCAAGAGGCATCCCTGTGTTGGCGTCATACGGTCGGTCCATGCTGGCCCAGGGCCCCCAGTCCGCTATCAGGTCTTCTACGAGGTCGACCGTTCCGGTTGCATTGAACCCTTCAAGTGGTACGGGGCGTCCCCAGTTTTCGATAGGGCGACCGGTCTCGAAATCAAGGGCGTGTAGGAAGAAACCAGGGCTGGTGATGAAGACGACCCCGCGTCCGTCGATCTCGCTATACGCGATGCCTTTTCCGTAGCCCTTACGCATCGAGTACTCGTACCGATCCGTGTTGGGCTCGGTGAAACTCCAGAGTAGTTCCCCAGTAGCCGGGTCGAGGGCGACGACGTGGCGACGATTGCCGCTAACGGTGATCAGCTTGCCGTTTACATAGGTTGGTGTTGCTCTCGCCGTACTGGGACCAAAGCTACCTGCATCCCAGCGCCATGCTATGTCTAAGTCTTCGAAGTTCTCAGGAGTGATTTGGTCGGCTGGCGTATATCGGGTGTGCCAAGCGTCACCGCCGAGATATGTCCATTGCGAATTTTCGGTTCCGGGTCCCTGAGCCAATGTTGCTTGTGTCGTCCAGAGACCACATGCTAATGCCACAGTAATACCGAAACTCAGTGACAGTGTTCGAGTGGCGCCGCGTCTTTTACCGTTCATTCCGTCTACTCCCGACTCTCTAGCTGTAAGAGGCCATGCTTTTGAAACATTCAATGACGAGGAACTACCTGCCATCCTTCAAAATATCCGAAGTTCTTTAGAGGTCCGTTCGTGCCGATTTCTTATTTTCGATATTTTATCAAGAGACGGGTTGTCTGACCCTCTCCGAGCTAATACTTTTCCAGTGTTCATTACGTTTAACGCGGAAACGTTGGAATGGGCTGCATTCCATTACGTAACGGTGTTCTGGCCGTATTCATTACCATGGCGAGCAGCTGGTAGTAGCCCATAATACCGATGGTGTCGATGACACCCTTTTCGCCAAACTGGGATACCATTCGCTCGTACGTTGGGTCACTAACGCCCTGCGTTCGGAATAGTTCCATACAGAAGTTATAGACGGCACTTTCGTCGGCAGACATGTCGACGGGGTGCCTTCCATCCGCGACCGCCGAGATGATGTTCGGACGTAGCCCCTCCCGTTCTGCTATTACTGCATGAGCTCCCCACTCATAGTGCTGTGTCCACTGTCGAGCGGTGAGTAAAATGACAAATTCGCTCAATCGTGGTGGCAGTACGGTGTTGAAGCGAGCATGGTCTCCGAGGTTTCGGGCCCGACTGAGCACTTCGGGGCTTCGAAGTAATGGTACAAAGGGGCCTCCAAACCGCGTGGTGTTTCGTACCCGCTTAAATTCATCAACCGCAGTCAACTGCTCTTCCGTCATTTCAGATTCTGGAATTGGCGGCATTCGGTCTTGAGCATGGCTGGGTTCGACAAAAACCAAGAGCAATACGAAGCACGAATAAATAATGTTACGTGGTGTAACGAGCCGATCGTGATGATCCATATGCCTGCCTCACAATATAGATTGTCTCGCGAACGAGAGCCACTACAGATGGTGGTGTCCACACTTGTTTAACAAGATGCTGTGAATCTGTCGAGCCGTTCTTATATCACCTTATTACGCAAAAACTAAAGAACGGTAGTCGTGTTACACAGACGGTTTGCTCAGCCGTGGGCGGATAATCCGGTTCCACCACATTAGTGTTCCAGTCAGGAACAATGCGGGCGGAACAAGACCAATCACAAACCACGAGAGTTTTGTTGCAGTTCCACCAAAACGACCGAAGTGGACGGATGCGATCCAATACAAGATCGTATCGACTGTTCGCGGTTCGAACGTTTCTTCGTCGATCGGTTCGATAGTGTCGGCGATGAAATTGAATGGTTCTGGAATGGTGAGGTAGATCCCGGTGATGCCCCACATCAACACAAACAGAAAAAACCATACTCCAAGTGCACTATGGAGATTCCAATTGAGCCGCTTCCAATGTGCGCGCCAATCAACTAGCAGGCTACGTTTCCACGTCAGGACTCCGGGCCACCAAATAACGGCACCGCTTCCTGCAAGGAGCGTCAAGATGATCGCTCCAAGTCCGTTCACACGTCTACCGGTTTCGCCGTACAACAAATTGTCATGAAGATCGAGAAGCCAAGTTGTTAACCGATACGGAACCGGCAATCGGAGTCCGAGGTCGGCGCCGGTGTAGGGGTCGAAGAGTAGCTGGGTTGGTGCACCATCTCTAGTCAGAGTGACGGTGGCGGCTCGTGACGGATCTTCCCGGAAGATGATGCGTGCGACTTGGTCGTCTGGATATGCCTCTGTCGCATGTGCCGTGAGTTCTTCTTCGGTTAAACGCTGACCAGATACGGAAACGAAGTGAGGTTGTGGTTCGTAGGCCTGGCGTAACTCGCTGCGGTAGATCAGGATGCTTCCACTAATAGAAATTGCAACGATATACAGCCCGATCGCGAGTCCGGACCATAGGTGGATCTGGAAAATCATCCGGCGGAGCCAGAGTGTTTGTGGTTGGTGTACCCATTGTTCTCGCAAAGTCATTGTGTCGCGATCCAGTTGTATGTCTGGTCGTCGGTGATGACCGTTCCACGAATTGTATTTCCACTGACCTGTCCTTGGTATCGAGAACGCTCAGTTCGAAACTCCAGTAACCGTCCGCTCAAACGACCATCCAGAATGGCAAGTTCTTGTCCGTTACGTGTGACTGTTCCTGAAATTTCTTGGAATTCTTGTCTTAGGGTGAATGCTGTTTCGGAATCAGTCCAATCGCCTTCGATCTGTGCTGGCACAATCCAAAGTAAGGCTGTGCAGAATCCTGGGCAAGGGTCGAGCTGCACAGTTTCGTCGGCTATCCAATCCCCCATGTCCCAGGTGTTTGAGACAATGCGCGTTCCAGGTGTGAGCGAAAGGAGAGAGGGGCGTAGTTTCAAGTTTAGGTCGGGCAGCAGGAACATCGTCACAACAGTGGCACTGGTCAAGTCGACGTCAAAAAGGTCTGCCTCAACAAATGTCGCTCGTCCACTTAGTCCGCGTTCTTCGGCTTGTCGGCGTGAGACTTGAACCAAACCAGAGTCATACTCGACTCCGACCGCCGTTGCACCGCGCTCTGCGGCTGCGAGCACTGTTCGTCCATCACCTGAACCGAGATCGATCACTTGGTCATCTGCATCAACTTCGGCCAGAGTTAGCATGGTCTCGACTAATACCGAAGGGGATGGTACCCATTCAACATCCTTTCCATCCTGTCCAAAGGTCGGTTCGTCTTGTGACGCAAAGAGCGTTCTTCCATGACTGCTAGCGAATAGCAGTAAGGCAGAAATGGAAACGACGGCGACGACAACCAAGAACAAATCGACGATGGGGACGCGCAAAGGTGCGAGAACATGGTTTCTTTCCATTCCAGTCGCGGCACAGAGTCCGCTACCACCCAGGCACCTGCCTGAATATTCAG
Source organism: Acidobacteriota bacterium (assembly GCA_012963185.1). Next base: position 19 of record DTWD01000452.1, on the reverse strand, counting down.
CATGCCGTCTTTAATCACT
>DTWD01000451.1 GCA_012963185.1 Acidobacteriota bacterium | reverse complement strand
TTGCGCGAGAGCAAGTTCGTCGTTTGTAATGAGGTCTTCAGTGGTTGCCGTGAGGGGCAGCTGAACAAAAACAATGTCGCACTCTTGGAATAATTGTTTGCGTTCCAGAAATTGTATTTCGAGTCGTTGTTCGATCGTTGCTGAAAAACGCTGCGGATGATTGTAGAAAACATCGGTACCGAATGCCTTGATGCGTCGGTGGATTTGATGTCCGATTAACCCGTAGCCGATGATGCCAACTTTTTTCCGGTACGCGGTGAGTGTGGAGGTGCCGGTCCAGTTGTGCGCACCGACGGTCTCGCCAGCAGTTGGAGCAACGAGTTGGCGGTAGAAGCGCGTTGGTGACCTGAATGCATGCCAGCGTGCCCCAGCGGCAAGGGTTTTTAATCCCGTCAACATTAAGAGGACTGCGACTTCAGCGACATCCGTTCCACGATCTGTGTCAACGGTTTGAATAGTAATGGACGAATTGTTGTCATCGAAGGTGAGCATCCACTGGTCGGTCGTATTGAGACAAATACCTGCTAGGTGAGGAAACGTTGCGAGTGTGTTTGCTGACAACTCACGTGTCTTATTGACAATGATTCGCACGCGTGGTTCATCACCGGCCGATAGTGTGTCGGTGAACGCATACTTAGTCGGGTCGAGGTGCGCTAGGAGGTCACGATAGTGACGACTGCGGCGTTTCGGGTCGACAAAGTAATTCAGAAAGATGAGCGATGGGTCCACGTAGGTGATCCTATTCGCACAATTAACGGCAGTCACATAGAAATGCCATGAATTTGAAAACGACGGTCTTTTGCCCAGTGAGAAATGCCGCTTGCTGGGAAGGGGCATGACAAGGAGGTTCTAGTCGTGATGTCCTGAGCGATCGCGTGGAAATACGGCTACAGTAACCTCATACAGGTGAGCCGGAGTGGTCCTGGTCGCCGCCAATGATTCTGTGGGAGCAAATAATGAGACGACTTCGTTTTGTGATGCTTAGCGCCGTGCTGCTCGTCGGGGCGTGTGGGGAAAGTCAGACACCACCCCCGACTATTGATCCCGGAGGCCTCGCACTTGTTGGGGCGCAATTGATCGACGGAAGTGGTGCCACTCCGGTTCAGGATTCGGTCGTCGTCATTCGTGATGGTCGGATAGAACATGCAGGTTCCCGGGATACGACTGATGTGCCCGCTGGTGCCGAGGTCATTGATGTTGCCGGGAAGACGATCATGCCTGGCCTAGTGAACTTGCATGTTCATTATCGAGGCGGGCCAGAAGACATTGAGCGCCAGTTCCGGACGCAGCTGTACTATGGTGTTACCACGGCTCGAAGTATCGGAAGTGACTCAGCCGAGGCCATCCCATTTTTGCTTGAAGCCAATGCCGGACGACCTGGATTTCCGCGAGCCTACACGGCCGGGCTCGGATTTTCCCATCCTAATGGATTCAATGCGGCTGGCCGGAATGCGCCGACGACTGAAGAAGAGGCACGGTCGATGGTGCAAGTCCAGATCGCCCTGGGGGTTCACTTCATTAAGATGTGGGTCAACGAAGTGGCGGAGCCTGGCTTGAAGATTACTCCGGAGATGCGCACGGTGATTGTCGACGAGGCACTTCGAAACGGCGCGCTGCCTGTCGCCCATATTGATGACGAAGCTGATGGGCGACAGCTGATAGAGGCGGGGTTACGTGATTTTCTACACAGTACCGTGTTGACGTTTGGACCAGGAGCCGGCGTGCCGGTCGATGCTCCCGAGCCATCGCAGGAGTTCCTGCAGATGTCTCTGGAGAATGACGTGTCGTTTACACCAACGTTGTCAATCATTCAGAACCGGTGGCATTTTGCTGAGCGTCCAGAACTTCTTGATGACTCCGATTTACGGTTGGCGTTTAATCAGGATGCGTTGGCCCGATTGGATGACCCAGAGATACGGGCGGAAATTGTGAACAGTCCTGGCTTTGCCGATCAGAAAGCGCAGTTTCGTCAGGTCCAGGATTTTGTGAAGACGATTCATGACGCGGGTATTAAGGTAGCACTGGGAAATGATGCCGGCACCCCAAATGTCCCGTTTGGCTGGGGCATGCATCACGAGATGGAGTTGTACGTCGAGGCAGGTTTAACACCAATGGAGGCGATTGTTGCGGCCACGGCTACTGGTGCAGGGCGGATGCCTCCCGTCGGCGAAGCCGATTTTGGGACGCTTGAGGCGGGGAAGGTCGCAGATCTGATCGTGCTGAATGCCGATCCGTTATCTGATATCCGGAACACACTCAACATTGACCAGGTGATGCGGTTGGGTGAATGGATCGAGCGTGAGGGGTTACTGCCAACACCTTAACATTGACGGCCCACGGTTTAGTTGTCTGATACAGATCGGGCAGGGTTAATCTGGGACCCCATCCATGATGAGAATATGGCCGTCAGTGTTTTCTGTACGACCAGGAAGAATAGCCTGGTAGGCATCACTGTTGAGCCACGCAGTTGCCGTCCTGCGGTCAGGAAATTCAACAATGACGTTGATGTCCCCGAGAGGCTCACCTTCTCGGTAGGTTACTTCGCCACCGCGCGCAAGAAAGCGTCCGTTAAAAGCTGTGATGGTCGCTTCAACCTTTGCGCCGTATTCAGTGAGGAACAGGTCTGGGTTTTTCACGGTGACGTGTCCAATGAGATATGCCTTCGCCATAGTGTCCTGCTTAGGAAATTCGTGCGTAATTACGTATGACGATCCTAATGCAAACTGATGCTGTCGGTATTGATGTCTAACTGTTCCACCATCCTGGGCTCACCGGGGCAGGGCGAATGCAATCAGACGCGGGCCACCAATAGTCACC
>DTWD01000450.1 GCA_012963185.1 Acidobacteriota bacterium | reverse complement strand
TGTTGCCAGGTTGCAATCGAAGTACGCGTGTTAGATGCTGCGCTTCCTCAACCGGTAGCTGCGCTTCTTCCGAGTGGTGCGAGAGGGTTGGGAGATAGAAGCGGGGCAACGACATTACTACCTACATTTAAGTTTAGCAATGGTAACGAAACACGAGGCATACCCAGCCATCTTCTTCGTGGCGAGATTCGATCGCAAGTTTACTTTCGAATGCCATTCGGGTGGTTTGTTCCTCAGATTCAGTCAGCCCACTGGCCATAAGTAGGCCGGAGGGCCTACCCAATGTCTCGAATAAATATTGGTGTTTCTGGAAGGCCGCACCGGTCAGATTGGCGAGGATGATATCGGGTCTGGGGAGATCGAAGTCCTGAAGTTCACTTAGCTCAGTATGAATGGTCCTGATACGTGTGGAGACGCCGTTACGGGTAATGTTCTGCCGTGCATTCGTCAGTGCATCGATGTCACGCTCTACGGCTGTTACGGTGTCTGCGCCAAGTAATACGGATGCAATTGCTAAGACACCAGATCCTGTGCCGATGTCTAGGACGTGACTACTTTTCTGTAAGGTAGTCTTGTGTTCTAAGAGACGCTTTAAGACAAGTCTTGTGGAAGCATGATGACCGGTGCCAAAGCCCATTGATGGATCGATTTCGATAAGATATTTACTAGTATTTTCATGCGACACGCGGTCCCAGGGCGGTGTCACGATCAGGTTCCCTATTTTCACGGCACGAAGATTACCAAAAGATCGGTTGGCCCAATTGTCGTTAAGTAGGTCTACGGCGGTGACGGAGAGCACGTCAGAGCCGAAGTCATGCTCGATGGCTTGAAAGGCGTGGTCACGGTCGTTCTTAGAAAAGAAAACAATACGCCGACAATGCACAGTTGGACTGCTTGTTATGTCGATGTCGACATCTTCAATGGCGAACGGTTTGTAGTCGTCTATCAATGCATCGAGTCGGTTCCATAAAGATTGTGGATGGCCTGGAAGTCTGACGTCAAGAATCGGCCGTCGGTCATCACGCGGAATCGCTTTATCCAAAAATATCTTTCACCCGCTCAAAAAATGGACGAACGTCGGAAGAATGACCGTTCCCCCTCGTGTCCGGTTCGAAGGTTCGTTGGGCCATAGTTTTATCCAAGTCTTCGATTAACTGTTTTTGCTCCGACGAAACCGACGTGGGAACGTCAACCTTAACATCAATGAAAAGGTCTCCTCGACCACGTCCGTTTACGTGAGGCAATCCCTTGCCCCGAAGTCTAAATCGTGTACCTGAAGAGGTGCTTTTAGAAATATGAAGGGTTTCTTCATCTTCAAGTGAAGGAACCGTGACTGTACCGCCAAGCACAAGTGTGGGGTACGTCACTGGTATGACGCAAAGAATGTCACTCTCATTCCTCGTAAATACTGGATGGTCTTTAACGTGCAGGACGACGTAGAGATCGCCTGCTGGCCCACCTTTTGGACCGTGCTCCCCTTCGCCTTGTAGACGAAGCTGTTGCCCCGTATCGATTCCAGCCGGAACTTTGACGGTTAGTTTCCGTTTCCGACCCACACGGCCATGCCCGCGACAGGATTCGCATGGATGAGAGATCGTTTGGCCATTACCTCCGCATCGGTCGCATGTTCGCGCAACAGTAAAAAATCC
>DTWD01000449.1 GCA_012963185.1 Acidobacteriota bacterium | reverse complement strand
ACCGAAAAGCGCCATTTTATCCTGCGTGCCAGCCTGGCGCTAGAAGGTCGCCCACTGACGTTACATCAAGTTGTTGTTCCGATGGACGTCCCCGGAACTCCCCTGTGAGTTGTGCGCTATACATGCCATCTTCTGTTCGTTGTTCCTGTCGCGCGAGCACATTCTCGACTGAACCGCTTGCTTCTAGTTGTTCGATGAATTCTTCGATGTCGGCCACACGTTCACCAACAACACCAATTACCAGTGATATGCGGCTTGCATTCCCGCTTGGTCGAAGACCAGTGAGCATGACACGGTTGGGTAAGGTTCGCTCGATTAGATTGAATAGTTCCGTCCAGGAGAACACACGTTGGTCTATCAATCGATTTGCTTCCGCCGCCGAACGTCGTAAGACCTCGAGTTCCTCGTCGGAAACGTTCTCATTAAGACTGAGCGTTTCCTGGGAGACGGTTTCGACCAGCGCCTCGGATGCCTCTGCTGCCCCTGTAATCTCCGTATGGACCTTGGACAGCTCTAAAACTGTTCTTCCAGCAAGTCCCATAAGTACAAGTGCGCCAGTGCCGAGCAAGATCAGAACGACATGCACTACACGTTCATTGTAGAAAGGACGTGTGGCGAGATTAATCTTCAGCATGGGTTCTGTTTCTTACCCATGTCTATCGCGCAGAAGAATCCCGATAGGAGCAGCGAGCCTATCAAGTAAATCTATCGGTATCCGTTTGGCATTGTGGATTGTTGATGAAATGCGAGAACCGAGCTGCTCGAGAGTTACTGAGTTTGAGGTCTTGAATGATCGTTCGAACACATTCTCAAGAATGTCGATATGATTTTCCATCGAACTACTTGCAAACACAATGTGTTTTACGCCGTCGCCACCCAAACGGTCTTCGTAATACATTGCGGCCTGGTAGATAAAGTTATCAAATGAATTCCCTAGCTCGGATGTCTGAGTTCGGTAAAAGATGAGCTGGCTTCCGCGAATGATAGCTAGTGTGCTGTATTGATTTGCAGTCTGCACGAGTAACCAGTCTTCCCCGTTTTTTTCAGAAGTTGCGTAGAGGCTCATATTGATTAGGTTGAAACTGGCAAGATCGACGCATCCGACCTGTAATCCGACATCGTCGCAGATGCCTTCATATTCTCGTAAGACCGATTTTTGTACAACTACAACCAAAAACTGTGGTTGCTTATTGGTGTCTACTCCGCAAGGCTCGTAAGACAACTGCGCCTCATTAAGACTGAAAGGAGCTGACTTTTGCACCTTAAGCCGAATCAGTTCTGCAAGGTCTGTTTCGCGGTCTGGAACCGTTTCGAAGCTTAGTAAGGTTACCTTTGCGATTGTGTCTGGCAATACCAAGGAGACTCGCGTCGGACGCCGTTTATATGAAGCGAGCACTTCTTTCAGAGCGGTTGTCACCGATTTCAGATCAGCAACATTGGGCGACATCATGCTGGGCACAACGGCACCAGTCTCCAGTGACTTTACCTGCTGGACAGAAAGCGATAGCTGGCCTTTTGCTACCAAAAGCTCAACGGCCGCAATCGAATCACCAGCGATACTGATCGCCGTTTGAGGCCTGGGTGTGCTCAACAATGTACTCAGGAATCCTTTACTCAACGAACGTTACCTTGTTGATTTCACGCAGTGTTGTACGACCGCATAAGACCTGTTGAATTGCTGATTCCCTGAGAAAACGCATGCCAGCTAATCCTGCTGCCTTTTTAATTTCTGAGGTAGGCCGCTTATCTAAAATCATCTCGCGTATATCGTCGGTTAGATCCAATAATTCACAGATTGCTGTTCGTCCTTTGTATCCTGTACCATCGCATTCCATACAGCCCGTACCTTCATAAACAGCACGATCCTTGATTTGTTCTGGGTTGATGGCTGACTCTTGAAGCTCTGCATTGGAAATAGTTACCGGACGTTTGCAGTCTTCGCACACAGTGCGCACGAGTCGTTGAGCCAGCACGCAATTCAATGCAGAAACAAACTGATAGGCCTCAACGCCCATATTCAGGAAACGACCAAGTACATCGACCACGCTATTCGCATGAACTGTAGTGAATACAAGGTGACCTGTTAATGCAGATTGGATCGCGATCTGCGCGGTTTCGGCGTCGCGGATCTCTCCGACCATGATTTTGTCTGGATCGTGCCTCAGTATGGAACGTAAGCCTCGCGCAAACGTCAGCCCTTTACGTTCGTTAATAGGAATCTGCGTAATCCCGTGCAATTGATACTCGACAGGGTCTTCAATCGTGATGATCTTTTCTTCCGATGATTTTATTTCGGATAACGCACCATAAAGTGTGGTTGTTTTCCCACTCCCGGTTGGGCCAGTCACGAGGACCATCCCATACGGTTCGCTGATATAACGACGAAATCGGTTCAGTTCCTCTTCAGGGAAACCGAGAATGTCCAAACTGAGTTCATGGAATTGCTCGCTAATTGACTCCTTGTCGAGAATTCGAATGACAGCATCTTCCCCATTGACGCTGGGCATAATGGATACGCGAAAGTCGATCGTTTTTCCAGACATCCGGAGTGTAAAGCGACCATCCTGAGGGACCCTCTTTTCAGCGATATCTAATTCAGCCATCACTTTGACGCGCGATAACACTGAACTGTGAAATTGCTTATCGATCGGTCTCATCGCCGCCTGGAGTACGCCATCGATACGGTATTTCACATAAACGGCATCGTTCTCCGTTTCTATATGAATATCGCTCGCTCGGCGCTGGATTGCCGTGTAGATCATCGAATCAACCAATTTAATTACTGGGCTGATGTCGCTCGTCAGTCTCTCAACGGTCAGCCTTTCTTCACCGCCTTCATCTTCTTGAAGCAACTGAAGTTGGAAACTCTCAGTCGCCTCGTCAAGTACTCGCTGGGAGCTTTCGCTCTTGGTCAGCATTTCTTTAATGGCGGTGGGTGTTCCGACGGTAACCGCCAATGGTGAACCGAGAAGGAAGGAAAGTTCATCAATCATCGGGAGATCAGTCGGGTCAGACACGACGATCTCGAGTGTCTCTCCATCCTTACGATGAGGCACAAAGCCATACCGAAGCATGAGTTCTGCAGGGATCGAACGAAATAAATTCTGGTCGACATGAAATTGCTCCATGTCAACGTAATCCAGGCGGTACCGCTGGGCTAACGCCCGGGCCCGTTCGATTTCGTTTGTACTATCCCGGTGACTAACGCCGGGCATTACTTGCAATGGGTCGCTGGCGTCAACCGAATCAAGGTGCGTATCGACGTTAGTACGATCAATATGGCTCATCAGCCGATCGCTCCCAACTGAAATAGCGGCAAATACAAGGAAATCAGAAGTCCGGCGATGACAAGCCCCATGACAAGCAGCAACACAGGCTCGATGAGTGTCATAAAGCGTGTCAATGTGGTCTCAACTTCTTCATCAAAAAAGTCTGCAACGTTATTCAACATTTCCTCCAACGCACCAGTAGATTCGCCTACCTCTACCATCTTTATCGCCACCGAAGGAAATGTTGTTCTTTGTCTCATACAGGTTGACAGAGCTTGTCCTTCACTGACCTCTTGGCGTATTTCAGTTAGTTCCTGACAAAAATGTCGGTTCGCAACGGCACGTGATGCAACATCCAGCGCGCTCACAAGCGGAATCCCGCCTCCCAATAATGTTGACAGCGTACGCGCCAACTGCGATATTGAAAATTTCATCGCGACATCACCAATGAACGGGAGCTTTAACAAGCGGTGGTCAAGTCGCGCGCGGCGCCCCACTCCACGGAGCCACATCCATCCCACAAATCCGGTGAAGACACTCAAGCTGAGTAACACCCCGAAGTAATTTCTGATTACCGACGAGAGCGCAAGCAAACCCTGAGTGGCTACCGGCAATGACGCTCCCATTCCGTCATAAAAACTCGCGAACTCAGGCACGACACGCAGAACTATCACAGCAACAACGAGAATAGACAGAGCAAAGAGCACCATCGGATAGATCAACGCCGAGATCGTTTTTCGACGAACACCATCGATAATTTTTGCGTGCGCAACGTAGCGGCGCAACACCTCTTCGAGTGCACCACTTTTCTCTCCAGCCGTCAACGATGCGATGTAAACACCAGGAAACACATTGCCCTGGCTCTCGAAACTTTCCGCTAACGAGGAGCCACTGCGAACATTCTCATAAACGTCATCCAGAATAGTTTTGAATCGAGGGTTGTCGACACGTTGCCGAAGAATATCGAGGGACTGCACAACCGGCATGCCAGCTCGTAATAACGCTGCCAATTCCTGATTGAACACTATAAATTCCCTTGTTCCAGGCCGTTTCGAGTGTCGTTGGTGAAGGGTACCGATGGAAAGCTGGCGCCGGCGCTTAAGTGACAACACAAAGAGACCCTGTTTCTCAAAGTCGGAACGGAGTTGCGCCTCGGTATCAGCGACGTAGACACCTTCCTGGATCTCGCCAGATGCGGATCCGAGTCGACAACTGAATTTCATGTTCTACCGTATCTCTTCGAGCGAATGACAGCCAGCTAATTGCCACAAGCCCTTAGTTGTCACTAGCTTATAGCGATTAATCGTCAAGAACTATTATAGCGACATCAGGCTGATAGCAATGCGCTTAGACGATTAGATCAGCGCGATCAATTTTTGTGGTGAGAGTACTGTTTGTTAGGGGCTTTGAAGCTGCTGCGCCGCTATGTCCAGGACTCGACTGACGTATTTTCTTGTCTCTGAGTACGGTGGGATTCCGTCAAAATGTCGGACCGGGCCTTCTCCCGCATTGTAAGCGGCAAGCGCGCCACGCGTCCCGAATTCATCAAGGAGTGTCCGGAGGTGCCGGGTGCCCGCGTCAATGTTAGCTACTGGATCAAAAGGATCACCGACGTTATACCGCAATGCGGTTCCCGGCATCAGTTGCATTAAGCCCCTCGCCCCACGAGGAGATTCGGCATCGGCTCGGTATCCTGACTCTACTTGAATCAATGCGTACACGAGATTAGGGTCGACTCCATGAAGTGCAGATGCGCGTTCGATGAGCGCTGCATAGGGCTTTTTCCTTGCGGTTGGAGACCTTACGTGTGTTTTTATGGGCATCGGCCGGGTAGCGTCTGGCTCAATCCTTTCAATAAACCTCGCATCGGCGACCAGTTCCCGACCGTCTCTGAGGGTTAATACCATCTCGTGTCGCTCGACAGCATGCCATGTAATCTGTAGATTGCCTCCATTTCGAAAGAACACCCTCTCGCCTGCAGGCGGTGCAAGTGCTGGGGGAACAAATAAAAATACGCCGATTACAGCCATGCACGACACCAGAAAACATGATTTAGACATCGAACCAAAGTAACATAATTTCACAGTTCTGTACATCAAAGACCGTCTAACCATTTTATTTTCAGTAATTTAGAGAATGTTCGTTAACGTGCTTCGAAATAGCTGTAGAACACTCGCACGCCGAGTTCCCGTGTGTCTTCTGGAGCCCCGCCACGGGATGCCGGAGAGAAAGTCTGGTCAACCGCAAGCACCAACTCAACAAATTCATCGGCGCCCAAGGATTCACGCGATATCTCCTGCCTGATATAAATCCGTTCATTACTATCCAGCACCGCTTCATATAGGGTTTCGTGCCCCACAACCAACGCGAGGGTCTGTGGTTCTTCGAACATATCCGGTCGCGCGTCCAGCTCGAACGAAAACACAGCGTCCGCCATAGGGTTTCGCACGGAGAGCACGGCCCGGCCAGTTGTCCATCGCCAGTCGTTTCGGCCGTCAGTAGCAAACTCTGCAGAGTGCCAACCACTTTCGTAAACTAAAAAACTGCTTTCTGGCTGAGGTGCGAGAATGATTGTGCCGACTTGGTATGCCATCTGACCCAGGTCTTGACCGGCCAGCGGCAATCTCTCTCCTGTTCGATAGGAATAGAGCCCGACAGCGATAAGTGCCTCACCCACATAGGGATACATGGGAATTTGTATACGGTGCTGATACTCAACGGTCTGATTTGGACGCCACTGCGATGTCGGGAGTGGAGGGTCGTGATCCTCCGCCCACAGTAATTCCTCGTCACTCCCAAGGATGTGGAGTAATACACGATAATCCTCAGTCAGCGGCTCCAAATCCGGTGCGAGATCAAATCGGATATTAAATTCGAGCGGCGCGCCTAATGGCGCACTGACCCGATCGACGCCCAGGGTTACGGTGCCAACAGCTGACCCGGTACTTCCACCGCAGGCGCAACTCAAGACACAAACCCCAGCGATAATGAGTCGGCCGACGTAGGTCTGCTTACTCAGCAAGTGCACAACGATATATCGTAGCGTGTTGCGGCAATTCCGCGCAATGTGCTACGCTGCCGCCCGGTCGGTTTAAAGACGCTGTATCCACGGTCATTGCACGGTGCTCTGATTAGTGAGTGCGGCTAGTGGCAGGAGCCATCCAGAACATGACACTCGAAGCCCTAGGCATGATTGAGACAAAAGGTCTTGTTGGTTCGGTCGAAGCCGCTGATGCAATGGTCAAAGCTGCCAATGTCGTCCTGGTCGGCAAAGAACAAATTGGCGCTGGCTACGTGACCGTAATGGTCCGCGGTGACGTGGGTGCCGTCAAGGCCGCGACGGATGCTGGTGCCGCCGCTGCTCGTCGAGTCGGCGAACTCGTCTCCGTTCATGTGATTCCCAGACCCCATAGTGAAGTTGAAAAGATTCTGCCAAAGGGTAAATAACTGAGGCCTTGCCGACACAGCCGTTCAAGCTGGTCGGAACGACCTTATCGGACTTTGTATGGTTGACAAGCCTTCCTCGACCGAGACTCAGGCAGTTCCGGTAAAGGAGGCTGCAAAACTTGCCGCTCGCGCATCTGCTGCCCAACCAAAGCTAGCCGCACTCAGTCAGGCCGAGATAGATCAGATCGTCGCTCGTATGGCGGCCGTGGCAAATAGGCACGCGGACGAGCTCGCAACTGCCGCGGTAGAGGAAACGCAATACGGTATTCAAGCGGATAAGGTCCGTAAGAACTTGTTTGCTGCGGACACGATTTACGAATTTATTCGGCCGATGAAAACCGTTGGCGTTGTCCGACGCTTGGATAGCGAGCGTATTATTGAAATTGCTGAGCCCTTTGGTGTTGTCGCGGCAATTGTTCCCTCGACAAACCCGACCTCGACTGCAATCTATAAGCTGTTGATTGCGATGAAGGCACGCTGTGCCATCGTCCTTAGTCCCCATCCGGCAGCGGTACGCTGCATCACTCGCACAGCCGAACTTCTCGCCGAGGCCGCTCGAGGAGCTGGAGCGCCAGACGGCGCAATCAATTGGATGACCGAGGTCAGCCTTGAGGGAACCCAGGCTCTTATGACTTCTCGGGAGGTTTCCGTCATCTTGGCTACTGGTGGCATGGGACTCGTTCGAGCCGCCTATTCAGCCGGCAAACCCGCATATGGTGTTGGCCCCGGCAATGCACCTGCGTACATTGAACAATCAGCAGACACTCAAAACGCTGTACACGACATCCTTGAAGGTAAAACATTTGACAACGGACTACTCTGCTCCTCAGAGAACTCGGTTGTGGTTGATGCGGCGATTGCTGCGACCGTGAAGGATGAATTCACGGCACAAGGCGGTCATTTTCTCAATAGTAAGGATGCTGACCTTCTGGCGAAGGCGTTAATTACGAAGCAGCGATTACCGAATGCAAAACTTGTGGGTCGGAGTGCCGTAGAGATCGCGAAGCGCGTTGGCATCGAAGTACCAGACCGAACGCGCGCGCTGATCGTGCCGCTTAAAGGTGTCGGTCGGGATTATCCACTCTCAATTGAAAAGTTGTGTCCTGTCCTGTCCTTTTATGTGGTTCAAGATTGGCGGGAAGGGTGCGAGCGGTGTCAAGAAATTTTACGTTATGGCGGCATGGGCCACACCATGTCCATTCATTCCCGCGATGATGAGATTATTCTAGAGTTCGGCCTCAAGAAACCCGCCTTTCGGATTGTCGTCAATACACCGACCACGCTAGGTGCAATTGGAATGACGACTGGGCTTGATCCGTCCATGACACTAGGGTGTGGCGGTTACGGTGGAAATATTACGTCGGATAACATCTCACCCCGCCATCTCTTAAACATCAAGAGAATAGCTTATGACACGCGGCCTCCGCGCGATTCTGGCATGTTGGACGAGGCCCCGTTGCCTTCATCGAGGCCTCACCCCTCACCACCGAAGCTAGACCCGAGACTAATCGCTGAGCGCATTGACGTTTTCCTTGCGTCGCGGGGTCTCCGGGACAGCGTTACTGAAAAGGGGATTAAGCCCTTGGCTTTTGAAACATCTGAAACTGTCGACACTGCACCAACGGTGGAGCGCTCTACTCCGGCGACAACTGAGATGGACGAAGGAGTGAAGGGCGAGTTGCAGGCGGCCGAATTTGTAGCGGAAGATGACGTGCGTACCGCGGTACGGCATTCACGTCAGATCGTGATCGATGACAGAACAATCGTCACGCCGGCCGCGCGTGATCTTGCTGTTGAGCACGGAGTCTTCGTCGATCTGTCTGCAGGCCGAACGGGATAGTTACGCACTGACTCTCAGACTAACCAACGTCCAGACTGCCGAGATAAAATCCTTCCAAGAAATCTTTTTTCCCTCAGCAAAGCTCCGACCGCTATACGAAATCGGAACTTCGTGAATCCTGACACCTTGTTTTAAGAGTTTGGCAGTAATTTCAGGCTCGACATTAAAGCTGTTTGACACCAGGTCTAGATTTTTCACGAGTCGACGGTCGAGCAATTTGTAGCAGGTCTCCATATCGGTGAGCTGACTGCCGTACAACAGGTTCGTTAGGCCTGTGAGAAGCCGATTGCCCACGAAGTGACGTAGGGTCATCGTGGGTTGCGATGTCGCTAGTCGAGACCCGTACACAACATCCGCATTTTCACTCTCCACAATGGCCAACAGTTTCGAGAAATCAGATGGATCATATTCAAGATCGGCGTCCTGGATAATGACAAACTCCCCAGTAGCATGTCCAAATCCAGTGCGGAGCGCAGCGCCTTTCCCTTGGTTGTAGTCGTGGAGCAAAAGGGTGAAGGTCGCATCGTGGTGCTCTTTCAGGACCGCGCGCGTGCCATCCGTGGAACAGTCGTCGACAACGATGATCTCCTTTTCGATATTAATCGCTGCCACACGATAGAGAAGTTGGATAATCGTGGCTCGCTCATTGTAAACCGGGATTATGACGGACAATCGCATAGTGGTGGTTAAATCATAACCGCGGACAGAACGTAATCCGTCGCTCAACATTTCCTGATTGTTGTCGAGTTCCAGAGCGACCGTTCCCAGACTAACGTAAATTCTTTAAGGTGGCCAAATTTGCTTGCTACCTGGCCAAAGGCCACCCTTTTTTTCGGCGCCAGTCTGTGTTAACCTCCGTGTTAGTTTTCGGTCTACTAACAACTCTATGATCCCGAAGCGCTATGCCTGCATCTTTGCCGACCGCTCCAGTGGCGCAGTGTACCGTTTTACAGTCGCTGTGCGACCTGTGATAGGCGTCTGTCTTGCTCTCCTGGCGGTCCCTGTTGGGTATACCGTCCAAAGTCGCTGGACATCGCATGCTGAAATCGAACAACTCCGCCTACAAAATGCCCGACTGGAATTAGAAAATTCGAGCTATCGGATCACTGCATCTGAACTCACAAACAGTATTGCCGACCTACAAGACGGACTCACGGAACTTTCCTCTCGTCTTGAAGTCGCCGCTTTGGAGTCGCCGGCCTTTAATAAGCTTCCCGATTCGGTTCGCGCCGCGTCCCCTGCGAGTAGCATTCCAGAGGTTGCTCCGACCGATACGTTCGACTTGTTGGGGGGACTTCTTGGGTCCGTGGACCAGCGATTACAAATGATTCGACACGGCGTCGCGCTTCGTGAGGCCCTATCTGATGCCACCCCCAATGTGTGGCCGGCCGACGGATGGCTTTCTGCGTCTTACGGCTACCGCGAGGATCCCTTTACAGGAGAACGTGACTTTCACCCTGCGATAGACATCTCTAGCCGACGTGGGCAGCCGGTATATGCGACTGCGACGGGTCGCGTAACTAAGGCGCGGCGGAATGGTGACTACGGAAATCTCATTCAAATTGCGCACGGATTTGGATTGGTGACTCGGTACGGGCATCTGGCCGACTACGCGGTCGAGTTCGGAGATACCGTCAAACGTGGTGAGGTTATCGGCTATGTGGGTTCCACCGGTCGTGCAACGGGTTCTCACGTTCACTATGAAGTACTCGTTAATGGACGCACGCTCAACCCGCTTCGCCTCCTTCCCGATACGGACGCTATCTCGGCCAACTAGAGCGAATACGGCTGATTTTCAGTCATCGTTTGCCAACGAAGCGATCGAACACTACAATCCTTCATTCTTTGTCCAGTATTTCTTCCTCGTATAGGTCCTGACGTCTGATGCTGGATGTCTTACTTGCCAAGGTCTTCGGTACACAGAACCAGCGTGACCTGAAGCGCATCCAACCCCTCGTTGCAGAAATCAATGCCCGCGAGACAGACATTCGCGGGCTCACTGATTCCGAACTACGGGCGAAAACCGTTACATTTCGAGAACAACTCGATCAGGGCGCGCCCCTTGACGATCTGTTGGTCGACGCCTTTGCGGTCGTAAGAGAGACTGGGTGGCGTGTCCTCGAGATGCGTCACTTCGATGTCCAACTGATCGGCGGCGTTATGCTCCATCGCGGCAAGATCGCCGAGATGAAGACCGGAGAGGGCAAAACGCTCGTTGCGACGTTGGCCGCCTATCTGAATGCACTCGAAGGCAAAGGCGTGCACGTCGTCACCGTTAACGACTATCTGGCGAGACGCGATTCAGATTGGATGGGTCGGATTTATCGCTTTCTTGGCATGTCTGTCGGAGTTGTCCAGCACGACATTCGGGATCCCGACCGCCATGCGGCCTATCGGTGCGATATCACGTACGGCACAAACAATGAGTTTGGCTTCGACTACCTTCGGGACAACATGAAATTTGATGTTGCCCAGTTTGTTCAGCGTCCTCACAATTTCGCCATTGTCGACGAGGTCGACAGCATTCTGATCGACGAGGCGCGGACGCCGTTAATCATCTCGGGGCCTGCGGCACAGTCGACTGATTTGTACTACGAGGTCGACCGAATCATCCCGAAACTCAAACTTGGTGCCGTGACGCAGGGAAGCGTGCCTGCCGAAGAACGTGAGGCACTCGAAGATACCGGCGATTTCCTCAAGGACGAAAAGCACAAAACAATCACGCTTACCGAAAGTGGTATGGCGAAATGCGAAACTATGCTGCAGGCCCGCATACAACCTGGCGGACTCTACGACCCGGCGAATATGCCGCTACTTCACCACATCAATCAGGCACTTCGCGCGCACAATATTTTTGAGCGAGACGTCGACTATATGGTTAAGGATAATCAGGTTGTTATTGTCGATGAATTCACTGGACGTCTGATGCCTGGGCGACGTTGGAGCGATGGACTGCACCAAGCGGTGGAAGCCAAGGAAAAGGTCAAGATCGAGCGCGAGAACCAAACCCTCGCAACGATTACATTTCAAAACTATTTCCGAAAATACGACAAATTGGCCGGGATGACCGGTACCGCCGAAACGGAAGCGATCGAGTTTGCCAAAATTTACAATCTTGACGTGTTCTCGGCCCCGACGAATCGGGTTCTAATCCGCATCGAACAACCTGACCAGATCTACCGCACCACCAAAGAAAAACACAGGGCAATCGTTAACGATATTCTTACTGCGCAGGAGGCTGGACGGCCCGTCCTCGTCGGCACGGTCTCTATTGAAAAATCAGAGCACCTCTCAGGACTCCTGAAGCGACGCGGCATCAAGCATGTTGT
>DTWD01000448.1 GCA_012963185.1 Acidobacteriota bacterium | reverse complement strand
TATGTTAGAAAACAGCTATGAACTGGATTTATCCAAATACAGCGTTAATGCGCCGCTACATCCATTCAGCGAAGCGGCCAACGATGAATTGGACGGACCAACCCTTGCCGCGATGTTCCGCGGTGAAGCTGTGGCGTCAGAAATGATCAATAAAGATCCAGGCAAGTACGCTCATTATTTCGTGGCAGAGACTAACGGTCTTTTGGAGGCCGAAGAGCTGAAGACCTGGCGTCTTCTATACGCGCCACCTGCTCGCTATACTCGGGAGCGGTTCGACGACACATACCAGTGGATGCAGGGTTATCCGGACTTGGTTGAGCCCGGGGCTTCCTATGATGCTGTGGTTGATAACCGGGCGTGGGAATAAACCCCGAGCAAGTTCCATGGCCAATCGGGACTAAATCACAGTAGGAGCGACGAGAATGCCTGCGAATGACCAATTGGACTTGATGGCCCATCTGATCCGCCGGGCGGGATTTGGAGCCAACAGGGATGACCTTGATGCGTACCTAGTCAAGGGTTACGCAGAAACCGTAGAAGAACTATTAGTTCCTGAACCTGCGCCCGCATTCGAAGATGACCTGGCATTCAGGTACGTTCCATACTTCCGCATGGGGACCGGTATACCGAGCTTTCAGAGCTACTGGATGTACCGGATGATTACCACCAAGCGTCCCTTAGAAGAAAAGATGACCCTTTTCTGGCACCACATTTTTGCCACCAGCCATTCCAAGATGAACCGTAACCCCCAGATGGAAAAACAACTACGAATGTTCCGGCGGAATGCCCTGGGAGATTTTCGGACGATCTTGACGGACCTGGCAAAAGACCCAGCGATGATCTACTGGCTGGACAACAACGAGAACCATAACGGAGCCCCTAACGAGAACTTTGGCCGCGAACTGCTGGAATTGTTCTCGATGGGCGTCGGCATGGATGGGCACGCCAACTACACCGAAAATGACGTCAAGGAATGCGCCCGAGCATTCACCGGCTGGACAATGGCGCCGGCGCTTCCCAGATATCCTTACGGTGACCATTGCTGGGATTTTGAGTATTGTGCGGATGATCACGACGAAGAAGAAAAATCGTTCCTTGGCCAAACGGGCAACTTCAATGGTGATGACATCATCAACATCATCGTGGAACAACCCGCCACAGCCCGGTTCATCTCACGGCACCTTTACAATTTCTTCGTTGCCGACGAACCTCAAGTCCCATCTTGGCAGGACACCCCTCCCCAAGATCCGGGCGCCATACATATGCTTGAAGAAGAGTATTTCCGCTCTGATTACAACCTGGTATCCATGCTGCGGGTCCTGTTCAACTCTGACTTCTTCAAGGAATCCCGCTTTACCAAAGTAAAGAGTCCGGCCGAGTTGGTGGCCGGGGTAATGCGACTTGTAGATGACTTCACCGAACCGAAACCCAATATCCACGAAATCACTCTCGCCTCTGCTTACATGGGTCAAGATTTACTCAATCCACCGACGGTGGAAGGATGGCACACTGGTAAAGAGTGGATCGACAGCGGAGCGCTGGTGGAGCGAGTGAATTTTGCTTCAAATCAGGTCGGAGACCTAGACAAACCAGGGATCCGCCGCATCATAGAGAGGCTTACGGCCGACGGTAACCAAATGACTCCGGATGTGTTGGTCGATTCCTGCTTGGAGTTAGTTGGGCCATTGGCAGTCGGGCCCGAGCGGCGGGATTATCTTTTAGCCCATGTCCACCTAGGCGGAGAGATCAGGTTCGCCACCGATGCGGAAAAACAGGCGTTTGGTGCTAGAGTTGCGCGACTCCTAGAATTGATCGTCTCGTCCCGAGAGTTTCAGTTTGCCTGATCCCGATCCCACGCAATACCAAGCAAATAGACCGTTAAATCTGGGATGTAAAAATGAGCACTGCAGCAGTATTTAGCCCGGCCTTCACCTACAGCCATACAATCGGGAACCAAGGAACGCCCCCTGCTCACGGTTTTTCCGCGCCTGTGGATGTAGCTCTTGGTCCAGATGGCCTGCTGTACGTGATTTGCAACTACTATGAATATCCGCCGACAACCAAGTTCATTGTGAAATGCAACGTCGATGAGGATTATTTGGGAGCGTTCGGATCTTACGGAACCGGGGAAGGCCAATTCACCTGGCCCAACTCCATCGCAGTCGATCGTTCTGGAGATGTGTTTCTTACCGACGAGTGGCTACATCAGATATCTGTGTTCGACAATGACGGCAATTTTTTGCGCCGGTGGGGCACAGAGGGGGATGGGGACGGCCAGTGGAACAGACCTGCGGGAATAGCATTTGACCCCGACGACAACATCCTTGTGGTGGACAGTTTCAATAACCGCGTCCAAAGATTCACCTCCTCGGGCGAATTTCTTGGGAAATGGGGCGGACCGGGTCAGGGCGAAGGCCAATTCGACACCCCCTGGGGAATTAATCTGGACAGCGAAGGCAACGTATACGTAGCGGATTGGCGGAACGACCGTATCCAGAAGTTCTCATCTGCCGGCCAGTTCATGTTGCAAGTGGGCCGCTCCGGTGACGCCGACGGG
>DTWD01000447.1 GCA_012963185.1 Acidobacteriota bacterium | reverse complement strand
GCCATGTCACCACGATGAAAGACAAAGACCTGCCCATTCGAATCAGTCGCCACCGCAGATACACGCCCGAAGCTCCAGCCTTCTGGCATCGTAGGCGGTTCCTGTCCAAATCGGATCGCCACGCGGTACTCCATCAAACCGCCTTCGTGGGGATACCAACCCGCCATACCCTGCTGGTCAATCACCTGTCCCATCGCCGTACTACGATCAATGTCAACGCCAGGAGATGGCTGCAACACCTCCACATCCGGAGCCATTTCCATCGTCTCTGACGTCGAGGCTGGTGTCGACGAGCAGGCCGACGTGAGCAGCACCACCACTGCAGAACCTAAGAATAGTTTTCCACGCATGCAAACCTCCAGTGCGAGTGAGTGTAGCGGATCGCCGGCCGGATGTGTCGCCTGATGTACTGCGACAACGTCACCGTGTCGTCTGTCTACGGTGTGAGATATTTTCTGACTTGGCGCGGACCGACATCCGCCGCGTAGACGTTCCCCCGGTCATCCGTACTGATCCCTGACGCGCCGGAGATCCCTTGTTCATCTTGACGTGCCAAATCGGGGTCTGGAATGAACGCGGTGACTACGCCGTCCGACACACTTCCAATGTAAATGCCACGTTTCCATCCAGGGTTATTCCGTGAATTCGAAGTCGAGTCAGTCACATAGAGCACGTCGTGTTCATCAATAAACATCCCGCTTGGTCGGCCGAACTGCAACCAACTGCGAAGAAAGGTCCCCTCTGCATCAAAGACCTGCACCCGACCATTTGATCGATCACCGACATACACGCGGTCCTGAGAATCAATCGCAATCGTGTGCGGCTGGTTGAACTCCCCTGGTCCGTCACCCGTATGGCCCCATGTCTTAATAAAACGCCCCTCCTTCGAAAACTTCACCACCCGGTTGTTTGGACCATGACCATCGGTAACAAATACATCGCCATTCGACGACACCGCCACATCGGTCGGCCGATCAAATGTGTCTGTCCCATTGCCGGCAACACCTGCCTTACCCAGGGTCAGCAACAATTCTCCCGTAGAACTGAACTGAAACACTTGATGACCACGACCACCCGCAGACAGACCCAGTACGGTGTCACTCCCATTCGCATCGGTCGCCCAGAGATTACCGCTCGGATCGATATGAAATCCATGGGGAAACGCGAAGCGCCCCTCACCCCAACTATCGAGCAATCGACCGTCGGGGCTGAACTTGAGAATGGGTGGACTGTCGTCACGCCCAACACACGTGGCAGCCCCGCGCGGTTCGGTGTTGAAGCACCGATGCAACACCCACATGTTGCCGTCTGGGTCACGATCGACACCGATCGTCTCTCCCCACTCGCCACCGTTCATACTCGTCGGAAGCTCAGGCCATTTCTCAACGAGGTGATACGAGGACTCCGGAGACTGCGCGATGACGGATGTGCTGACAATCGCGACCAGGCCGAGAACGACCCTCATACACACCGTGTCCCCGATAACCCTACTGAGACCCATAGACCTTAGGCAGCTGGACAAGCCTGTAGTTTCCATCTGGACCATCGCTTCGGCTCGAATCCGACACTGTTCTGTGCATCCTAGTTTTCTCCGTAGGCAGGTTTCAAGAACAAAACAGTACTCGAGACAAGTTTTTCGGCTCGCCACAATAACACCGTGACATCACTCAGAATTTCTTCAGAAACGGCACGGCAAGCACCAGCTTGGCAACCCGAGATCCCCAACGAACCCATCTCGGCGCACCACGATAATAGCGATAGGTATCCAGAAGTCCAGGAGCAAGCACCACCG
>DTWD01000446.1 GCA_012963185.1 Acidobacteriota bacterium | reverse complement strand
TTCATTTCCCAAGCCAGTCGGGTGCAGTGGGGCAACCGATCCGTCCAAGCGAAAATACGTGTCTAGGGGCGGCCTTGGGGTATTTGAGTCGTGGGATTTGGCCACTTTTTGTCAAGGTGTTGCGGGGCCTGTGTGGCGGGTCTCAAGATGCAGAGGGTGGTACGCTCACATCATCTAGAAATGACTATTTACATGGGCACTATAGTTTTGTTTATTATTTGTCCTAAGTGCTTCGGCAATGAGATCATCAGCAGATGGCACTGCACCTGACAAAGAGCGAAATCGATCACATCAGCCACGGCTATGACTTAGTTGCGGCTCGATCCAGTACGATTCATAGCGACTGTTATCTTGATGCTCGGTTTCTGCATGTCGAACGCGAGCAGGTCTTCCACAAGACCTGGCAGTTTCTCTGCCACGAAGAAAAACTACGCGAACCCGGCAGTTACATTGCCAGCGACGTTCAGGGCCAGAGCATTTTTGCGATGCGGGGTACAAACGGTGAGTTGCGTGCCTTCTACAATGTTTGCCAGCACCGTGGGCATGAACTGCTCAAGGGCGATGGCCTCGTCACCACTATCATTTGCCCCTATCATGCTTGGGTTTACGGTCTCGACGGGCGCTTGCAAAGGGCTCGGCGCAGCGAACTGATCGAGAACTTCTGCCAAGGCGATGTCCGCCTGAGCCCCATCCAGGTGGAAACCTTTTGTCACTTGGTGTTCGTCAATCTTGATCCCAGTGCAGCATCGCTTGCGGGCCAATCCGGTGAACTTGGCAAAGAGATCCTGTCCTGTGCGCCGGATCTCGGCCAGCTCACTTTTGCCCACCGGCTGACCTATAGGCTCCAGGCCAACTGGAAGGCCGTGGTAGACAATTTTTTGGAGTGCTATCACTGTCCCGTGGCGCACAAGGATTTCTGCACCCTTGTCGAGATGGACACCTACAAAGTGACAACCCATGGCATATATTCCAGCCACATGGCGAAGGCCGGTCGCAGTGACAATCAGGCTTATGGCGTCGAAGGCGCGAGCGTCACCGATCACTCGGTCTGGTACCTGTGGCCCAACATTACGCTGATGCGCTATCCCGGCCGGGGTAACTTCATGGTCTGGCGATTCATTCCCGTCGGCCCTGAAGAGACTTACGAGGAGTTCGACTTCTTTTTCGAAAGTGCGGCCCCCACGGACGCCGAGTTGGATGCAATCAGCTTTATCGACACCGTGCTGCAACCCGAGGACATCGCCCTGGTTGAGAGCGTCCAGCGGGGTATGCGCACTCCGGCGTTTACGCGGGGCCGCTACCTCGTCGATCCGAACGGTTCGGGCTTGAGTGAACATGGCGTGCATCACTTTCACAGCCTGATACTGGCCGCCTACCAACGGGCTTGCGAGCCATGATCGACAACGGAACAACCGGCCTGGCGGGAAACGAAGCCCGCTGCACATCCACGCGATCCAGTGTGCGTGGAGATGACATTATGAGACATGCCCAACAGATGCGTTTGCCATGAATAACGTTCTAGAAAACAAAACTGCTGTGGTCACAGGCGGGAGTCGTGGCATCGGCAAGAGCATTGTCGAGAGCTTCTCCGCAGAGGGCGCGCAGGTGCTCACCTGTTCCCGTAATTCGGAGAATATTGATTTGCCTGCCGGTGTGCACTGGCTACAGGTTGACGTAGGTCAATCCACGGAAATTGATGCGTTGGCAGAATATGCGCTCGATGTTCTCGGGCGGGTCGATATCCTAGTCAACAATGCCGGAATCCAGATCGAAAAATCGGTTATCGACAGCACCGACGAGGATTGGGAAAAACTAATGGGGGTAAATGCGCGAGGTGTCTTTCTCGCCTGCCGGCGCTTCATACCACTGATGGTACAGACCGGCGGCGGATCAATCATCAATATCGGTTCGATCAGTGGTGACCACGCAGACCCCTCCATGGCGCTTTACAACGCATCTAAGGCTTTTGTCCATGGCTTGACGCGATCGATTGCGATTGACCATGGCGAGACGGGCATCCGTTGTAACGCCATCTGCCCTGGTTGGATTATGACGGAGATGGTCGATGCCGCCTTCGGTCTGGCCGAGGATCCTGTTGCAGCGAAGGCGGATGCGCTGGCTCGTCACGCAGTGGGTCGCTTGGGGGAGCCGGAGGACGTTGCAAAGGCCGCTGTGTGGCTGGCTTCAGACGCAACGATGTTCATGACCGGCCAGACTCTCACTATCGACGGTGGACTGG
>DTWD01000445.1 GCA_012963185.1 Acidobacteriota bacterium | reverse complement strand
AGTAAATAAGACCATCCCCGACGCGAATACACACCTTCGGGAACAAGCGTTAACTTCGTTGCCACACCGGCTTCAAGTTCGGCCGCATGTGTCCGTCCACCCATACTCGCCCACACGGTATTAGGAACCGGCGATTCTAGTGTTAACGTGAAATCCAAAATCGGTGGCCCACTGCGAACAACAATTTCCGTGCGCTGCCCTGCATTCACCCAAATGCCAGGCGGCTCAGGCGTGTGCCCATTACGGTCCAAAAAATATAACAAAACCGGCGGGTCACCGAATGGAAGTCTCGCTCGAGGTGGCCGCGTAAGATTTGCGGGCAAATCATTGACCATCGTCAACTCGACGGGTAAAGCACGCAACATCCCCCGTTCAACAGCTAAAAATGGCTGGTCTGCCGAAATGAATGGGTTCATTAGGATATGTGCGGTAAATAACGCTCCGCCCAACCACGCTACCGCTGCCGCTCCGCCTCCAACCAACGTTGGCGTAAGAAAAAAGAACGCCGGGTAATAACCAAGGTAATACCGGTTCCCGGCAGGGCCGCCTCCTCCTGACCATGTGTAGGGCATGTAAATTGTGAGAAATAGTGCTCCGGCTATCGCGGTTCCAACAATCACCCACCGCCACACGGTCCATTCCGTATTCCTCCGAAGAAACAGAGCAAGAGCCACAAGCCCGGGAAAAAAATAGGGGAGAAACCCAAAATGCCTACCGAATACGAAATAGACCAGGTTCTGGCCAAGTAGTTTCAGAAATTCAACCAAGCCAAGTGATTCTTCAACAACAAACTCATTCGTAGTCATGCCAATGCCAAGTGCATCAAACGTCGCCGTCGGCTGTTCAAATGGAAACGTCCCAAAGAAAATTTTTCGGTCCCCGCCTTGAAAGACGAACAATAACTCCATCAGACGGAGGTCACTGTCCAGTTCTCCCATTGCAAACGCAGTCATGAGTAAACCGGCAAGACCGACAGTTCCGCACACGACACCCATTTCAAAACCAGCGCGGACCCGTCCGCGGGACCACGCAAGAATCACCGGAGGCGCAAGCAGTAACACATTTGTCGGTTTCGAAAAGATCGCGACCCCTAGCAACACAGCGGCCGCAATGTCAGTCCACCGACCGTGCAAACGCCCACCCAAAAAGCCGTCATCCCGCGGTGCGACCTCTTTGTAAAACCAGAGGAAATAGGCATAAAACACAAGCGCTGTATGAAAAAGATCTGACGTCATGTACACGGCATACAACGGAACGATGGTCGCCCCAAAGAACCCCAGCGTGTACGTAAGCGCAAGCCACTCTGACGACCTAACCAGAAGAAATCGATAGCCGAGAAACAACATGCCGGCAAACAGCGTGAGGTGAAAGACCCACATGCCGTTAAGGCCTAGGAGCCATACATACGGAGCTGCTGCAACGGAATATGCGAATGCTTTCCCGAAATAAAGCCGGTCGTCTCGTCCATCCCCACCACGCTTGAGATGAATTCCTTCTGGCCCTCGATGATACACATGGTAAAAACGTTCAATGTCACGAGGCTCATAGACAAGATCACGGTCGTGCGCCATGCTCAACGCCATGGCAACATAGGTCGCTTCATCCCCTTTCAGACCGTACGCGGTACGACCCACATCAACCGATAATGCAGCGTAGCTGCCAATGGCAAACACCACCAGCGTCGCCGCCAGGCCAGTATCAACACGCCGTAACAACCGAGCTATCCCAGCTTGTTCCGTTCCCACTATCGGCACTCTGTGATTATGAAGGATGCGCGGTCCCAGACAAGAAACTGAGATCAGACGCCGCCACTCCGTTTCGGCCACTCGCGCGCGGGCCGCTGCACATCAACTCGTACAACTGTTCCATCTTTCGGACAAAAGTATCAATGTCATATCCCGCCCCGGTCTCCCGGGCGCCAGCCGACAACTCGAGCCGTGCCTCTGAGCTTCGTAAAAGCCTCACGACCGCTTCCGCGATCGCATTGCTGTCACGCTTCGGAACGACGATGGCATCACGACCGTCATGGAGTATGTCAACAAGGCCATCAGTATCCGTTGCAACGATAGGTCGACCAGCAGCAAGTGCCTCGAACGCAGTGAGTGGCGTTCCTTCCCACAGAGAGGGAAACACCACCACGTCGAATGCATCAAAGGCACCTGCAACATCACGGGT
>DTWD01000444.1 GCA_012963185.1 Acidobacteriota bacterium | reverse complement strand
CGCTCTCCGTCGATGGGCAAGATGTCAGTTCTGCAACACTATGGCCATTTGAAGGCACTGAGCCCCCGGCCGTGACTATAGGCCCTCTGACGCTGTTTGGGCATTACAGCGGGGATCGTCTCGCTATTAGAATGCGAGACCGTGACAGTCAGATCCGGCGTGATTTTACTGGCCTTCGTTGGTTCCCACCAGACGAGTCCTACCGCATGCGAGGCATATTTATTCCGCATGAGGAACCTCGCTTTCTCGAACTACCCAACATATTGGGCGACGTGGAAACGTTCCGCAGTAGCGGCTCCGTAAAGCTCACAGTGCGTGGGCAAGAACTCACCATGACAACTATTGATTCAGGTAGTCGGCTTTGGTTCATTTTTCGCGACCTCACCAGCGGAAAAGAAACCTATCCTGCTGCGCGATTCTTATATGCACCCGCTCCTGAGGCAGGGTCAACAATCGTTGATTTTAATCAGGCACACAACCCACCGTGCGCGTTTAACCCGCATACGACGTGTCCGCTGCCACCGCTAGAAAATCGTCTACCCCTTCGCATCGAGGCCGGGGAACTGGCCTACCACGCAAGTCACTAATCTGGTCGAATCCACTCTTGTTTAGCGTGGCCGAGCATACAAGTCGAGAATACCTCCGAGACCTAACACTTCAAGTGGCGCACGAGTTACGGCGCTTATCCAGCCAGACCGATCGCTTCTATCGGTCACGGGGGTTTCCCATGCAAGCACTTCAAAACCGGCTTTTTGGACAAGGGCACTCAACGTCGCCGGCGTAAAAAACCAGAGGTGGTGTAACGCACCGTAGTGTTTCCAGCATTGATCTTTTAGCCCCATACGACTTTGCAAACTTTTGAGCCGTATGCTCAAGCCTGCAATATTCGGGACACCCACAAGAAGCACACCGTCATCAGTAATCAAGGTTCGTGCACGCTGTAGTTCAGCGAGTGGGTTTTGCGTGTGCTCTAACACATGATTAAACCGAATCGCGGCAAACCGCTCCGCGGTAAACGCAATACCTGATAACGTCCCTTCCCAGACCTTGACACCACTCTGCCGGACCACGTTCGTCACCGCCACATCGGTACCCGCAACCTCCCAACCTCGCTCCGACGCGAAGTCAAGAAACGCTCCGGCACCACAACCGACATCGAGCACCGTAGCCGGACTCGCTGACATATATCCCTCAAGCTGGGATAGCTGCCGCATGAATATACGGGCGCGAGTTCCATCAACATTACGGTGATCCTCAGGATGGTATGACTCGTTATAGACAGCGTCTTCGAGTTGATCAAAAAGAGGTCGGGGATGCTGAAACTCGAGCCTACACACCGGGCATCTCGCCAGGAAAAATCCCTGGAAATCAACCGCGAACAACTGCGGCTCACGCTGACAAAGTGGACAGATTACTGGCTCTCTATCAGGGAGAGCAGCCTCGACGACGTCACGCGATCGGCCGAAGAGTGAATCTGCCACGTCTCTATGCTCTCACGTTCATATGGTAGGGTGCTGTACATGGCCAATCAGTTAACACGACATGATGTAAACCGTATCGCCGAACTAGCACACCTTCAACTCAGCGATGAAGAGGCTGCGTTGTTCACCCGTCAATTAGGCGACATCCTACGGTACGCCGAACGGCTACAGGAAGTCGACACGACGACGGTAGAGATGAACTGCAGCGAAAGTGAACCTGCCGATCGGCGACGGATGGACCAAATCCGCCCGTCGCTTTCGCGAGAGGACACGCTCGAAAACGCACCCGATAGCAGAAAGGTACCCGGCCAAGAACACGGTGGCTACTTCCGCGTACCGCGGGTAATTGGATAGAACAAAGCATGCCGACCTCAAAACCAGTCCTTGACTGGAACATCATCGAAATCAGAGACGGGGTTCGTTCTGGCGATATCTCTGCGGTTGAGGTCTGCCAAGCTAGTCTTGATCGGATCGCCACCTACGACCCTATTTACAATGCCATGACTGCTGTGTTTCGCGATGAGGCACTCGAACAAGCAGCAGCAATTGATCGACTCGCGCAGTCTGACAGATCAGATCGTCCGCTTCTTGGTATACCCATCACAATAAAAGACGTTATTTGTTCACGTGGCCAAATCACAACTGCCGCGTCACGCATTCTGAAAGACTTCCGGCCCCCGTATGATGCCACTGTCGTCACTCGACTCAAACAGGCTGGCGCCATCATTATTGGTAAGACTAATTGCGACGAGTTCGCAATGGGCTCATCAACGGAACACTCGGCCTACGGCCCAACTAAAAACCCATGGGACACTGAGCGGTCACCTGGCGGCTCTAGCGGCGGTGCAGCCGCTGCAGTCGCTGCTCAGTTTGCGCCTGTATCGATCGGCACCGACACGGGCGGCTCCATTCGGCAGCCTGCGGCCTTTTGTGGCGTGGTTGGATTAAAACCAACTTATGGGCGTGTCTCTCGTTATGGTCTCTTAGCATTCGCGTCATCATTTGACCAGATCGGACCATTAACCAATTCTGTCGAAGACGCGGCACTCATACTTCAAGTACTAGCCGGAGTTGATCCGGCCGACGCGACATCTGTCGCCCAGCCTGTACCTGACTACAACGCAGCCTTAAAAAGTGACATCAGAGGAACACGAATTGGTGTGCCGCGTGCAATGTTTGAGCACGCTGACGCTAGCATCGATAAAGATGTTCTCCGTGCATATGATTCGGCGCTTAATATCTTCACGGCGGCCGGAGCCGAACTCGTCGACATTACGTTGCCGCACGCCGCTCACGCTGTTCCTACCTATTACCTTGTCGCACCTGCAGAGGCCAGTTCAAACCTCGCTAGATATGACGGTGTCCGCTATGGTCTCAGAGCATCCCTTGATGGAGCAGCTGATACTGAAAAAGACCTTGCCGCCATGTACGACCGCACTCGAAACAGCGGCTTTGGAACTGAAGTAAAACGTCGAATTATGCTCGGCACCTACGCATTGAGTGCCGGCTATTACGACGCCTACTATGGCAAAGCGCAGCAGGTACGCTCATTGATACGTCTCGACTACGACAACGTGTTCGCCGGCGATAAGTCCACAGCCGTTGATGTCGTGGTAATGCCAACCACACCGACGGCTGCATTCAAACTTGGTGAACATGAAGAAGACCCCTTGACGATGTATCTAGGTGACATCTTTACTGTCAGTGCCAATCTAACTGGCCTTCCGGCACTCAGTGTTCCTGCAGGATTGACAACAGAGCAGCTCCCAATTGGGTTGCAATTAATCGGACGGGCTTTCAATGAAGACTTCTTATTGAGACTCGCACATGTTTACGAACAGGCGACGCCATGGCATGATGCCCGGCCAACATTGAAAGGCTAAAGACTAAGGACGCCCTATCAAACGCCGGACCCAACTACACGATCAACAGTTTTCAAGACCACGATGCGCCGGCCCGAGCACTGGCTAGCCGCACCCCGTTAGAAAACACTATCGCTAATATTTAAAACGCAAATACGAAAGGTTCGTTTTCGCCACGAAACAGTTATTAATTGCTATTACCGGACTGCTCAAGAAGTTCCGGAGTTCGAAGTTGGTCCGCTCCACCACGTGGTGCATCTGGCGGTAAATATTTCACGCTTCCATCTTGATCGTTCATCCGATCTACGAGATTCCGATGGACAAGCGAAGACCGATTGATCTTACGAAACTTTGAAAACCCAGCGACCACCAAAAATCCAACAAACAGCGTTAGCAAAAACCCTGTCGAAACAAGCAGCCCCACGAGGGTCTGTATCACGCCACTCGTTACGACCGAAGCATCAAGCATTAGATTTTTTCTGGGTACCGGGTTTCGGATCGGGTACCTCGTAGTAAATCTTCTGAAGGTCAACTTCGCGCATGGCAATGCGCTCAAGCTTACTATTCGGTGACGGGCGAACACCCGTTTCAGGATTGGGGGCCAACTCCTCGAGGCGCGGCCAAGCTCCTCGCCTAAGCTGCTTTGCACGCTGTGCTGCCACATCGACATACAAGAACCGACTATCGATCGGAGCAGGTGGTTCACGGTCAACGTCCGGAGTGGTTTCGGTGTCCACCTCGGTCGAATTGTTATCTGTCTCTGTAGTGACTACTTTGGTCACGTCCTCTTCACTCATGTTTTACTAGAATACGCGAATCGAACGGTCTATGTCACAGACAGATTTCTTTTCTCGCGTAACAGATACCGCTTCAAACCACTCACCGTTCAAAATGTAATAAGCGGGCTGTCCAGCAACGTACACAGAAATGCCGCCCATTTCATCTGAAATAGGCACTATTGACCTGGCATCTAGATCAGAGCGGCTAGGGTGAACACAATCGGCTGACATAAAGCCCTCCAAGTCGTTTTAAAGACCGTTCGTAATGTAACTGAATCTACATCAAATATATTAGTTTGATCAACTATGATTATATTAGTAAAATAGACTAATGTATCTAAAATAAATGCACAGCTGGCCACCTTATTAGCTCATCTGTGGCATGATTCCCCCTAGATGTATGACTTAGTGAAATTACTATTTATTGGGGATATCTTTGGCAAGTCAGGGCGAGAAATTACCCGAGAAGCCCTACCATCGCTCATTAAACTGCACGCGGTTGATCTCGTAGTCGCAAATGTTGAAAACGCGGCTGGTGGAAATGGGATCACAAGAGATCTCGCGGAAAAACTACTTGGTTACGGAATCCAGGTCATGACGACTGGAAATCATGTTTGGGACAAAAAAGAAGCTCTGACCTACATCAAGGAAGAACCGCGGCTCCTTCGTCCAGCCAACTACCCTCCCAACGTTCCAGGCCGGGGGCGGTTCATTGCCCAAACCGACTCGGGTGTTCGCGTTGGAATCGTAAATGTGATGGGACGAGTGTTTATGAACCCACTCGACAATCCCTTCACCGTTGCACGTAGTGAAATAGCCCAGCTCCAGCTAGAAAACAATCCTGATGTCATTCTCGTCGACATGCATGCAGAAGCCACCTCAGAAAAACAAGCCATGGGCTGGCACCTCGATGGAACCGTGACAGCGGTTGTCGGGACACATACACACGTGCAAACAGCCGACGAACGTGTCCTTCCGAACGGAACCGCCTACATTACCGATGTAGGAATGACCGGACCTCACGACTCGATCATTGGCGTTGATGTCCGTCCAGTGCTTAAACGTTTTCTTGACGGGCTTCCAGCACGATTTGAACCAGCAACAGGCCCAGCCCGCCTTAACGCGGTCCTTATCACTGCCAACAGCAAGACTGGCCGCTCAACAAAGATTGAACGGGTAAATCTCTCAACTGACGACATCAACTCACTTACTACGCAACCGTGACCAACAATCTCCTACCGCTTGGCGAACCGATCTCATCCGACCGGCAACCACCTCGGCGAGACGTTTTTACGGTAACCGAACTAACTGTACAGATTCGAAATCAACTCGAGTCAAACTATCCCTTCATTTGGATCGAAGGAGAACTGTCGAACAGTCGGCATTGGAAGCCAACAGGCCATTTCTACTTCACCCTCAAAGACGGTGACGCTCAGATCCGAGGCGTAATGTTCCGCGGATCGGTAAAAAGCCTTCCCTTTACTCCAGAAGATGGAGCTCACGTCGTCGTACGTGGAAGACTTAGCGTCTACGAAGCCAAAGGCGAGTACCAAGTGGTTGCAGAACACATGGAACCGCACGGAGTTGGAACCCGTCAACTTGCCTTCGATCAGCTACGACGACGCCTTGAAGAAGACGGCCTCTGTGACGAAGCTCGCAAGAAGAATCTTCCGATACTTCCAAGAAAGATCGGCATCGTGACATCGATTGAGGGCGCAGCTCTTCGCGACGTCATGACAGTACTTGCGAGACGATTTCACTCATCGCACGTCGTAATCAGCCCAACACGCGTGCAAGGAGAGGGCGCGTCACAGCAAATCACCAAGGCACTGAAAGCTATCGTGTCTATTCCTTCCATCGATGTCGTGATTCTGACTCGGGGTGGCGGCTCAGTCGAGGATTTATGGGCCTTCAACGATGAAGCGTTGGCACGCACAATAGCTGAAATACCAATACCAGTTATTTCTGCCATCGGTCACGAAACCGACTACACAATCAGCGACTTTGTTGCGGACCACCGCGCACCAACTCCCTCAGCGGCAGCTGAAATCGTCGTGGCAAAATACACTGAATTCACAGAACACATCACGCTCCTAAATGACCGGCTACAAGCAGCGACGAACAGACACTTCGAACGACTGCAAACAACAGTCAATAATGTCCAGAACCGACCGGGACTTACAGCATTCAGCACGCGATTAGCCCTTACTGCGCGCCGCGTGGATGACGCGTCATACCGATTAACCATGCAAACACGTAATGCTGTCTCATCTCTGCGACAACAACTACATGCACGTGCACTTCGACTCGAAGCCCTCGACCTAGGCCAACAACTTCCACGAATTAGAGTCCGACTCGACGCTATGAACAAAGGTCTCTCACGTGCCATCTCAACGATAGGAATCGAGCATAGAAGGCAAATCGAACGCGTAGTTGCACGCTTAGAATCACTGAGTCCGCTCGGTGTCCTCGCGCGAGGGTTCTCTGTGTGCTGGAACGACGCTCGGACAAGGGTCGTCCGGAAATCTACCGAGGTTAAAGTTGGTGATACGGTACGCGTCAAGCTACATGATGGCGAGCTGCGCTGCAACGTCACTGAGGCCAAGCAGGAGTAACGAAATGAACACAAAGATTAAGGACTTTGAATCAGCACTGGCCGAACTTGAAACCATTGTAAAAACCCTCGAAGACGGCCAACTAACACTCGAACAATCATTAGAGAACTTTGAACGAGGCATCGAATTGTCTCGTTACTGCCATACCCGTCTCGAAGAAGCAGAACGTCGCGTCGAAATCTTGACCGAACGAGGAGAAACTCGTCCGGCGCCAGAAAGTATCGCTGATCTGTCTACGAACGATACGACAACTACAAAGTAACGAGTCTTACGTGTCACACAGCAGCGAACAGTCGTCGCTTCCGCATGCCACACAAATCTTGCTAAACGACTACTTTGAAAAGGTACGCCGCGCTGTCGACAGCGAACTGGAACGTCTGCTGCCAACACCACCACAATGCCCAAATTTGATTTCAGAAATCATGAGGTACAGTGTTTTCGCTGGCGGCAAACGCTTCCGCCCCATTTTAACGCTCGCTGTCTCCCAAGCAGTGTCTCAAACGGAAACCATTCTCGACAGTGCTCTGCGCGCAGCGTGCGCCGTTGAAATGATTCATACATATTCATTAATCCACGACGACCTGCCGGCAATGGATGACGACACCCTCCGACGAGGACGTCCAACAGCTCACGTCATCTATGGTGAGGGCATGGCGATTCTCGCTGGAGATGCTCTATTAACAGAAGCCTTCAACCTCTTGGCGCAACCTGCAGAAGGCGCGAAAATCAACGACCAAAGCCGTGCCCTGAGAGCTCTCCATAGAATAGCTGTCGAATCTGGCGCTGCCGGAATGGTTGGCGGGCAAGTACTCGACCTTCAATTGACAGGTCACCCTCTCGATAAAAACAACGCTGAAATGCTCCGCGCCATGCATGCAAAAAAGACCGGCGCTCTTATCAAAGCAGCTGCCGTCGCCGGCGCGATAATGGCTAGTGCTAACGACACGACCATTAAGGCTATCGAAACCTATGCAACTCACCTCGGCTTAGCATTTCAAATTGTTGACGACATACTTGATGTCGAAGGTGCTTCAGATGCACTCGGAAAAACCGTCGGCAAAGACGCGGCTGCCGGAAAGGTGACTTACCCAAGCATATACGGCATGCAGGAATCACGGCACCAAGCAACTGCCGCGGTAACCGCTGCTCAACAAGCCCTCGATAGCGCATCGCTAGGAGGCCGTTTAAGCGACATTGCAAACTGGGTACTAAATCGCTCGAAATAGCGCAGGCTTCGAAAGCCTGAACCGTTCGACGCTAATGGGAACACCTAGACGAATCCGACTTGACATCCTGGTCGTGGACCGCGGCCTTGCAGAAACACGGTCCCGTGCCCAAGCCCTTATCTTGGCGGGTCGCGTACGAGTAAATAATTCGATGGCGTCAAAAACTGGGCTTCAGGTAAGTATCGACGCCGATGTCCAGCTGTCCGAACGTGACCACCCCTTCGTTGGTAGAGGTGCCCTTAAGTTAACTCACGCGTTCGACCAATTTGACATTGATATACGCGGTCGGACAGCACTCGATATCGGTGCCTCTACAGGTGGCTTCACCGATGTAATGCTTCACCGGAATGCCCGTCACGTGGTAGCGCTAGACGTTGGGCGTGGCCAGCTCGATTGGCGACTCCGGAATGACAGCCGGGTAACTGTAATGGAAGGCACCAACGCACGCTATCTAACACCTGACGACTTCCCTGTCAGTCTACGAGCATTCTCATGCATTACCATCGACGTATCGTTTATTTCCCTAAAACTAATACTTCCTGTGCTGCCCCCACTTCTCGCCGCAAATAGCGATATTGCAGCACTCGTGAAACCCCAGTTTGAAGCTGGTCGTAGTGAAGTCGGAAAAGGAGGTATTGTCCGAGACCCTATTATCCATGCGCGTGTGGTCGAAGAGGTAATTGCTGCGGCCGATACGCTAGGATTGAGACACATGTCGACAACAGCATCCCCAATCCTTGGCGCGGAAGGGAACCGAGAGTTCTTCCTGCACCTACGGGATAGGAACAGGACGAAACCTGATGCCTGATCCAGATAGCAGGCTTCTAAAAAAAGTAAACTCCATCGGCATCGTCGGACGAGCCGAATCACCAAATGCCGACGACGCTGTTCGCGACGCCGTAACCTGGGCAAACAAACAGAACATCCGAACATTTATTGAGTCGGATACTGCGTTACGGATTGGGTTGACACCAGACCGACCATACTCCCGCGACGAACTGCCAAACCATGTCGACTTGCTGCTGGTACTTGGCGGCGATGGCACCTTGCTTAGCGTCGCACATCCGGTAGCGTGTCACGACTGCGATACACCAATCCTGGCGGTCAACTGTGGAAGTCTCGGGTTTCTAACCGAGATTAGACGATCAGAAATGTTGGATGTTCTGGCCTCGATACTAAATGGCACGGCTACTCTTGACGAACGACGCATGTTCCGCGCAAGAGTGAATCGAGGTTCTGAGGTCGTCGCAGATCGTTTTGTACTGAACGATGTGGTCATTGGAAAATCTTCAGGCTCTCCGATTGTCGACCTCTTAATCTCTGTTCGAGGTCATTTCGTCACGAGTAGCCGCGGCGATGGCGTGATCCTTGCAACACCGACCGGCTCTACCGCATACAACCTAGCCGCCGGTGGTCCGATCGTTCATCCAACCGTTGATGCTGTTGTAATTACTCCGATTGCACCTCATACACTCACCAATCGACCAATTGTCCTTTGTGATGATGCGCCTGTGGTTGTAACACCTGACCTCACTGATGACCACCGTGAGATCGCGGCTAGTTTTGACGGT
Organism: Acidobacteriota bacterium; assembly: GCA_012963185.1. The sequence continues at coordinate 7,181 of DTWD01000444.1, read as the reverse complement.
CAATTAAGCGTCGAACTACAAAACGGTGACAGCGTCGTCATCGAACGTGCGAATAACCCACTACGGGTCGTTCGGTCGCCCTCTCGAAACTACTTCGCGGTACTTCGAGAGAAATTAAAGTGGGGCGAGCGATAATTTAGAGTTCGATTTTTGCAGCAGTAAGACCGTTCGAAGGCTAAGGTCTTTCACTGATTGGCGGATGGTAAATAATTTGAATTTGGTTCCCATCAGGATCTGAGAAATAGCAAGAACGCGCCCCATCCCGATGCGTCCTTGGCGCTTTATCAAGCGACACATTCTGGCCGTGAAGATAATCCGCCCAAGCGTCGACAGCAGCAGGACTGGACACTAGAAGACCGAAATGATCGAGTGTCGTACTCGACGAGACCTCTTTGGCTGTAACACTAGTTGACCGGTGCAATGCCAAGTTGTCAGTGCCAGACGTAAGGTAAATATTGTCCGAATCCGGCTCCCACTCCACCACAAATCCCAGAACTTCAGTATAGAAATGCTTCATCTCCTCAAGTGACTGCGCTTGGAGAGCTAAATGCCGGATACCTTTATGGCTTGGTCTGCCTCGCATACAAGCATCTTAACAGTCTAGAATCTGATTGAATGAAACCACCGTCAGCTGCCCCAATACGCTGCACTCTCTGCGGTGCAAAAGAGACCTCGGACCCCAGGGGGCAAGAACAATACTGTCGTGATTGCTGGGAAAAGAAAATCGCTGTCGAAGAGGTCGTGGCACGCGAGTTTGCCCTGAAACGATATCTCAGAGCGCAAAGCGCTGAAAAATACTTTGTTTACCACTCCACGCAAAAGCGCCCATGTGGACAGCTCATCGTCGTTGATGACGGTTATGACCTTTTCCTCAGTCTTATTCTTTACCCAACGTTTGACTGGGACAAACCAGCGTACCACCTTCAAGGTGACCCCGTCGGACGCTCATTTTCAGAATTGCTAGTCGATGTCACAGCAGCTGAGGTAATCGAACCCTGGGGCGGTGGAAAATGGCATATGGAGGTTTTTCACTCGATAAACCAAGAACCAGACGAATGGAATGGGGAGATTTAACAAACCTGCAACGGGGTGATTTGAAATTTACATGAATGAATATTTGGTGTTTTCGTCATACAGGCCTATAATTCCGCTTCGACCCTGAGAGAAGGCCTTCGGGAGGATTAGAGAATGGAACGGATAAACCGTCTAATTTTGTTCGGTTTCATGGGCTTGGTAATAGGAACCGCCGCGTGTGGTGGCGAGCCAGAAGTCCCTATCGAAACAGAAGTCGTCATTGAAGTTGATCCAGTGGCCCAAGCTGCTGCTGAAAGACTGGTTGCGCGGCTAAGCAGTGCCAACGTTCAGCTGGTTACAACCCAGCGGGGCACCGCCGAGATTACGTACACACAGCCAATAGCAGACCGAGAGAGTGACTTCATTGTCACGTCAATGCGTATCAAGAACGTTGCGCAGAACGCCATCGCAGGGTTTCAAATTGATGAATTTTGGTTTGACGCGGATGGTAACACTGTTACTGGAGACCAAATCCGTTTCCAGGAGCCTCTCATGATTGGTGAGGTACGAGATATCGAGCTGCGCGTGCCTCGCGTACCCTCGATGGACCGCAGTAACTACGAATTCACTCACCAGAACGGCGATATCTTAGCGACGCTCATGGACGAGATTGAAGCTCCCCCTGAGCCTGAAGAAGAAGAAGGCGAAGAGGATTCGGCCGGCGGCGAATAACTCGGAATCTCCTTCGTCTCCAAACGTTTTTAGCTGTTCACACTCAATAACGGCTGGTCACCAATCGTGGCCAGCCGTTCGTACTTATTGTGAACATTCAGATTGCACGGAACTGAAAACGAGAGTCGCAGGCAACCAGTGGATATCGCCAGCATTCAAGAAGCCCTCCGAGACAGGAAACTTGACGGCTGGCTACTCTACGATTTCCATGGATCAAACCCCATCGCAAGACGCATCGCGGGCCTAAACGACACCGACAAGCTCACAACTCGAAGGTGGTATTACCTGATTCCTGCTTGTGGCGAGCCCCGCATGCTTGTGCATGACATTGAACGCCATAGCCTCTCCCATCTACCTGGAGAACGATTGATCTATGCGCGGTACGACACGCTGAACACAGGACTAAAGTCACTAGTTCGAGACATGCACCGGGTGGCCATAGAGTACTCGCCCGATTGCGCCATCCCATACGTATCGCGCGTTGACGCTGGCACTATTGACCATCTCCGTCGTCTTGGAATTTCCCCGGTGTCTTCGGGTGACTTAATTCAAGAGTTTGAAGCAATTTGGGATGCGAACACCCTCGACAGTCATCGGACGGCTTCAGCACTCCTCTACGAAGTAAAGGACAGAACATTCGCCTTTATACGGAATCAACTTTCCAGCGGCACCTTAACCGAATATAACGTTCAGCGACAGATGGCTGAATGGTTTGATGAACTCAACTTGGTTTCCGACTGTTCTCCCGTCGTAGCCGTGCAGGAAAATAGCGGCAACCCCCACTATCTCCCCACCAGTGCGTCACACCGCGCCATTGAATCCGAACAGGTAGTCCTGATTGACCTATGGGGTAAATTGAACCGCTCCGACTCTGTCTATGCAGACATTACCTGGGTTGGCTACACTGGAATGACCCCTCATCCAAAAGTGTCTGAAATCTTTGGTGTAGCTCGAGCAGCCCGTGATGCCGCCGTCGACCTCGTCGTTGAGCGTGTTGAGGCGCACCATCCAATCGCCGGTTGGGAAGTCGACAAGGCGGCTCGAACTGTTATTACAGATGCTGGGTTTGGCGACCGGTTTATACATCGAACGGGTCACAACCTCGGGGAAGAGGTTCACGGCAACGGCGCCCACATGGACGACTATGAAACACATGATGAACGACGTCTGATCGCGGGTTCAGGATTTACTATTGAACCGGGAATCTATCTTGAAGAATTCGGCGTCAGGACTGAGATTAATATGTACGTCAGCCAAGATCGTGCAAGCGTCACTGGCCCCCGACAAACCGAACTTACACTGCTTGCATAGAGAACTGGCAGTCCCAAAAAGGTTACGATAACGTAGTAGGAATAATCGTTTGTCCCCGTTGGAGAAAATGATGTCGACATCGAGAACCACGCTGTTTTCTTCCGTCCTGATCGCCGTCGTATCAATGGCAATCGGTATGGTGCTTACCTCGCGATTTAATTTGAGCCCTGCCTCTTTGGCCCAATCGATTCAAACGCCGACAAATACTGCTCCCATCTCCGGTGAGCTCACGGCAACGACATTCCGTGATATCGCACAAGCTCAAACTGCGATGGTCGTCAATATTCGCACCGAAACCCAGCAGGCCAGTAACGAGCTTAATGAGTTCTTTGGAGGCGACGACTTTTTTCGACGTTTCTTTGGACCGGGGCAGGGACAAGGACAACCGCAACCACAACCGAGGGAAGAAACTGTCCGATCGGCTGGAACTGGATTCGTCATCGACCCAAGCGGTCTTATCCTGACTAACAATCATGTAATCGAAAATGCCACCAAGATTGAAATCCACTTCTTTGGTGACGACGCTCGGGATACCTATGAGGCCCGCGTCCTCGGCGGAGATTCGTTGACTGACAGTGCACTCTTGGAACTTATAGAGAAACCGGAAGGTGAGCTCCCTGTCGCAACGTTTGGGGATTCTAGTCAGATGGCACCAGGCGACTGGGTAATGGCCATCGGTAACCCTTTTAGTCTTGGACACACCGTAACGGTAGGCGTCATCTCCGCAATCGGTCGTCCTTTTCCGTCGGCGCGCGGCCGATGGACTGACATGCTTCAAACGGATGCTGCGATTAACCCCGGAAATTCAGGAGGCCCGCTTCTAAATATCCGCGGTGAGGTGGTAGGAATGAACACCGCGATCGTCAGCAATCGCCGGGCAAACGTCGGTGTGGGTTTTGCTGTACCGATTAACACGGTTCGTGACCTGCTTGAAGAGCTAAGGACCGGAAAGGTCACCCGTGGGGTTATTGGAGTCAGCATCACAGCGGTAACAAGAGAAGGCTACGAAGACCTTGGTCTCGACGAACCTCGTGGCGCCGTGGTTTCATCAGTCAATGAAGGTGGGCCAGCAGACCAAGGAGACATGCAACCGGGCGATGTCATCGTAGATTTTGACGGTGAGCCGATCAATGACACAGGCGATCTCCAAGCCAATGTTGTCGCCACAAGACCGGGCACGACTGTCCCCATTACGGTTATTCGTGACGGCGAACCTCTGACACTAGATATCACTATTGGCGAACTTGACCTCGATCTAGAAACTCAACCCGTTAGAGCTTCTGCCGAAGAAATCAGTGAAGGTTTTGGCATAGTGCTTCAAGACCTGACGCCGGTGACCGCTGGACGACTTGGTGTTCCACGTGACACCGAAGGCGCCGTCGTCGTCAACGTGCAACGAGGGAGCACAGCAGAAGAAAGCGACGTCCGTCCGGGCGATGTCATTCTCAGTGTAAATCGCTCCGATGTCAGTTCAGCGACTGAGGCAACCACTCAACTCAGTCAGATCGAATCAGGGCGAACGGCATTTCTACTAGTCCAACGGGAAGAAACGCGGGTCTTTCTGCAGGTCCGTAAAGAGTAAATGAGTCTTACGGAGGTGATTCGGCAGCAAATTCGGCAACAGGGCCCGCTGCCATTCGCCACCTATGCTGACCTTGCCTTGTACCACCCAGAATTCGGTTATTACGCTCGAGCGGACCAGCGTTCCGGTCGGCGTGGTGATTTTGTTACCAGCGTTGATTTTGGATCGTCCTTAGGGACACTGCTCGCCGCGCAATGCGCCGAAATGTGGCGACATCTCAATAGTTGCCGGTTTGGTTTGGTAGAAGCAGGCGCGGGCAACGGACGCCTCTCGCACGACATATTGGATGCCGTATCCTCGAGCGAGTCGTCATTTTATCAATCAATCGACCTACATCTTGTAGAACGCAGCCCAACCGCTCGAAAAGCTCAAACAAAAGAACTCGCATCTCATCGATCAAAACTTGTCTCGAGCAATGCGACACTTCCCGCAGACAACAGCATTACAGGCGTAATTCTGGCCAACGAACTTCTTGATGCATTTGCCCCGCATATCCTTGTAATGACTGATACCGAACTCAGAGAGGTGTACATCGACGCCGACAGCAATGGTTCGTTTGTCGAGCAACTAGGTCCATTGTCAAGTTCTCGTGTGCAAGCACACATCGAAGAACAGAAGATTGTTATTAAGCCAGGCTGGCGCATTGAGGTAGTACCCGAGGTCGTCACCTGGGTCAAGAATGCTGTTCGAGTTTTGCGCCGCGGTTTTCTGTTGCTGATTGATTACGGACACGAGGCGCGGGAACTGTACTCTGCCACGCACTCGCAAGGAACTGTCGCCACCTACTTCCGACACCAAGTCGAAACCACGAACACAACAGCGGCACAACCATGGCTCATCGAGCCAGGTTCACGAGATATCACCACGCATGTAAACCTTACTGCCGTTAAAACAGCTGCAGAATCAGCAGGCGCTACAACTTTAGGTATTCTTGACCAGACTTATTTCCTCCTGGGACTAGGCGCGGCCGAGCATGCGACTACCACTACGTCAACTGAGGACCTCGGCTCGCTTCGTCGTCGTCTTGCGATGAAGTCACTCTTAATACCGGGCGGCCTAGGTAGCACACAAAAGGTCATGGTCTTTGGTAAAGACATAGGAACACCAACGCTGTCAGGCCTGTCTTTCAAAATCAGAGCGACATAGGAAACCTCGCCTGCCCTCGCGCCGACCCTGTTTATAAAATTTCAGTCTGCCTGTTCATTCACCGTAAGCCTCGTATTAGACGCTATACAATCGATGTTGTTCCCATGAACACACATATCGAACGCGAGATCAAACTTCGCTACACAACCTGTAACGAAGCCCGCTTAGCAGTCGATGGACTTGAGGGAAGCCCGCTCCGCGATCGACGACTTCAAGATGATTACCTTCTCGACCTGCCTAATGGTGAATTACAACATCAGGGCTGTGCACTTCGAGTTCGTATCGAAAAATCTGACATTACAAATAAATCCATTTATGAAACAACTACTGTCACATTTAAAGGGCCTCCCCTCCCTGACGTAATGAAGGTCCGGGAAGAACTTGAAACGACTATCGGTAATGGCGAGCTGTTTCTTCGTATCCTAGTGAAAGCAGGATGGAACGTTTGGTTTCGCTATCAGAAATACCGAGAAGAATTTAAACGAGATGATGTTGTAATCGCGATCGATGAAACGCCGGTCGGCGCGTTCGTTGAACTAGAAGGGAATGAACTTACGATTAGAAGTTTAGCAAGTGCCCTGGGTCGAACAACAGATGATTACATCATTGGGTCGTATCGGCAACTCTACGTCGAACACTGCATAAACACTAATAAACCTATTGAGAACATGGTTTTCAGCTCGTGAGTGATACGCTCCCGGCGGCTCTTGTGCTGGCCGCCGGCTATGGGACACGGCTCAAGCCATTAACGGAGGTGCGAGCAAAGCCTGCCGTGCCAGTAGCCGGATGCCCCTTGATCCGCCGCGTACTCAAATGGCTCGCTGACCAAGGGGTCAGCAGAACCGTAATTAATCTCCATTACCGACCAGAAACAATTACGCAAGTCGTCGGGCACGGCAAAAGCCTGGGTCTTCAAGTCAATTACTCGTGGGAATCGCAGTTGCTCGGTTCAGCGGGAGGCCCCCGACAAGCCCTTGACCTCCTTGGGTCCCGTTTTTTCATTATTAACGGTGACACGCTGACCAATCTTTCTCTTAGTTCACTTTATCGACATCATTTAGACACACGAGCACATGTGTCCCTGGCCGTCACCCCGCACCCGGCTCCTAGTCGATACGGTGGCATCCGACAGAACGAATCTGGTCATGTGGTGGGATTTAGTCGACCAGGCACGGTTGAAATGAAACATTTTGTCGGCGTGCAATTAACCGATGCGGCAGTATTTTCACACCTGTTAGCCGGTGAACCATCATCGACGATTGGTGGCATTTACGAAGATTTAATCGCTCAAGAAACAGGGATTATTCGCGTATTTGATACAAATGCAACGTTTCACGACGTAGGCACCCCACTGGATTATCTCAATACGAATCACACAATCGCAAAAAGTGAAGGG
>DTWD01000443.1 GCA_012963185.1 Acidobacteriota bacterium | reverse complement strand
CTCGAAGAACAAATACGTAGCGGAGCGGTAGGACTAAAGCTCCATGAGGATTGGGGCTCAACCCCAGCCACCATTGACTGCTGTCTCACTGAGGCCGAGCGATTTGATGTTCAGGTTGCCATTCATACCGATACGCTTAACGAATCCGGATTCGTTGACGCGTCAATTGAAGCCTTTAAGGGACGTACGATTCACACGTATCACACTGAAGGTGCGGGAGGTGGACATGCTCCAGACATCATCCGAGTTTGCGGTGAACCAAATGTAATCCCAAGTTCAACCAACCCGACGCGACCATATACGGTTAACACCCTTGACGAGCATCTAGATATGCTCATGGTTTGTCATCATCTCGATAAGAACGCCCCAGAAGATGTTGCGTTTGCAGAAAGTCGTATTCGAGGGACGACAATTGCGGCGGAAGATGTATTGCACGATCTTGGCGCCATTAGCATCATGGCGAGCGATAGTCAGGCCATGGGACGAGTCGGTGAGGTTATCTCCCGCACTTGGCAAACAGCTCACAAGATGCAAGCTGAACGCGGTCGGCTCGATGTTGAGCAAGGTGACAACGACAATTTTAGGATTCGACGGTATGTCGCTAAATACACCGTGAATCCAGCCATTGCACATGGTATTTCCCACGAGGTAGGCTCTGTTGAAGTTGGCAAGCTAGCAGACCTTGTGCTCTGGAAGCCAGCGTTTTTTGGCGCCAAGCCAGAACTAGTCTTGAAGGGAGGATTTATTGCTTGGGCCCAGATGGGCGATGCTAATGCGTCTATTCCCACACCGCAGCCGCAACTGATGCGGCCAATGTTTGGTTCCTATGGGCGAGCTACCGGGGTGACATCGCTAGCGTTTGTCTCCAAGCTGTCGCTTCAGGATGGTGTTGTGGAACGCTACGACCTGACAAAGACTCTGTCTCCCGTGTCGGGGTGCCGTACGATCGGGAAACGGGATATGAAGCTCAATGATGCATTGCCAGAAATTCAGGTTGACCCTGAAACATATGTGGTGACCGCCGACGGAGAAGAATTGACTGCGGAAGCGGCTGAGGTGCTTCCGCTCGCCCAGCGTTATTATCTGTTTTGATGCCAGACTCATCCGATTGGCAGACGTGGCAGGTTGTCGACTCAGCATTTCCGGTTGGTGTGTTTGCTCACTCGTGGGGACTGGAAGCTGCATGGTCCGCTGGTTACGTTGACAGCGATTCAACCTTGCGACAGTTCTTGCTTGACTCGATTCAGCAGACCGGCTGGGGTCCGATACCGCTCCTGAATTCGGCCTATCAACAGCCCGATCGCTTGAGAGAACTAGATGAGTTAGCCAACGCGTTTCTCACAAATAGTGTGGCGAATCGAGCCAGCCGATCGCAAGGGAGAACGTTCATTGCTACGGCCTCACAGGTTTGGCCTTCCGAGGCCATGGCGGAACTGGAGGACCAGGTAGCCTCGAGTTGGGCCCATGTGGCACCGTTTTCTGGAGTTGCTTTCCGGATAATTGGCCTGCCGTACGAAACCGCACAGAAGGCAGTACTCTATGGAACCGCCCGCGGAATTCTATCGGCAGCAGTTCGCTTGGGAATAGTTGGGAGCTATCAGGCCCAGCGCATGCAATATGATGCTGGACAACTTCTCGATGTGACACTTAAGCGGTGTAAGGACCTGGACGCTGAGTCGCTGTGTCAAACGGCTCCCGTTCTTGATTTGTTGCAGGGAGCACACGACCGACTTTATTCGCGACTGTTTCAGTCGTAGCCTTCTTAGATTTTATTATTCAGGATTAGCAATGCACGACGTACTAAACCATTCGCATGACGAGGACGGCCCAGTTGG
>DTWD01000442.1 GCA_012963185.1 Acidobacteriota bacterium | reverse complement strand
CATACTGGGGGTAACATCACCACCGACCAGTAGCAAACTGCCATTGGCGGGTCCCACCTGTATCGCCTGTTGATAAGCCATTAAGCAGCAGACCAATAAAGTTAATCCGTTCATCTAATCCCTTGGTTTGATGTCACTTTGCCAAAGTAACGTTAGGATGGAACCAGCCACCTGAGCTGGCAACTGCGTTGCAACCCGCACGCTGTGTTTTGACACTTGATTTGTTAGTGCTGTGACGGAAAAGACGGATAGACGACAAAAGCAACATAGCCTCAAAACCGCTCACCGTCTCATGTTGACCACCTACTTCTTCTATCATAGCAAAAGTCTCCATGCATGTCCACACCTGATGGCGGCTTTTTAGAATGGTCTTCAACTGATCATTAATGATTATATTAAGGTGTCCGACCAGAGAGAGGTTGGGAGGTTTAATGTCAGTTTTTCGGTGTGTTAGGAGAAGAAAGAAACTGGTTGGGAGAAAAGAAAAAGGGTGCCAACTAAGGGCAGTTGATACCCGCCTGATTACCCCGTACACGAGTTATCTTTTGCGCGGGTATCAATAATCGCTTAGTTGATTTGTGATTCAACTAGATTCCTGCCCATTTAGCATCCTCTTCATCTACCATTTGACCTTGCAGGATACAGATTTCACTCTGTTTAGTCACAAATCCAAACTACTGCCTTTGCACTCTATTGGCCCAAAAGTTTGGCCACCTGGGCTCGGCCTTTTTCAACTGCTGATCGATCCATCCTGAGTTGCAATGATTAACTAATGAGCTGGGTGCTAGCCCAATCTGTTTTCAGTAGGTCTTGCTGGCCCGAGCCTTAATATCAACCCCGTTCTCAATCAGAAGTTGAGCTGACTTAGACCTCCCTAAGAAGGAAGCACCATGCAGAGCCGTTCCACCGCCGTCATTTCTGGCGTTGACGTCCGCTCCTTGTTGAAGCAAGAACTTAACCATTTTAGATTGTCCTGCTCCTGCAGCTATTGAAAGCGGTGTGAGGCCAAAGAAGACCGAGTCTTTAGCATTGATATCTATGCCCAGGCTCAAGTGTTGTCTAGCCATCTCAATCTGGAAAGCGGCAGCTGCGGTCATTGACGTTGACCTTTCTGATTAACGTGTGCAGGGTTGTCTTTCTAACATCGAAATCCTGATCCAAGGCTTCATTTAGTTGTTGACAGAAGGGATTCAAATCTCTTTGGTTGGGTACGGTTTTAGTGCCAACGCTCAGTCTCTAATCAAGCCATTAGCGCATTCATCTTCGACCTCGTTGACGGCCTAGGCGTAAGTTGCGGTTATACCGGCTCCTCAAGGGCGAAATTGGATACCCACGCGTTCCAGTGGTGCCCCAGATTATTCGTCTTCAACAAAAATTCGTTCCGACCCCTTTTGAGCTTTAGAGGAACGCGGACCGTCTCAAAACGACCTTCGCTCTGCCACGTTTCCCTTTTTTTCCCATTGACCCAAAGGCTCAGCCAATCGTCAAAAGACAAGCGTAGTATCATCTCTTTATCGCGGTCGCTGTCCAATGTGCTGCTAGCGTACATCGAACGGCCAGTGAAATGGCCAGCGTTCAGCTCCGGATCAATCTCGGAGAACCTGAAGTCGAGCCAGCCGCGATTTGCGGGAATCGTTCGGATGAAGCGTTCATTCACAGGGAAGTGGGAGATCCACTGGTCTAGAGGGATGGTCTCTACATCTTCCGACGCGTTGAATGCATCCCAGCCATCTCCGTTTTCGTAGAAGCCAGTGACCAGCCAATGGTCCGGGGTCAGTACTGGTGCCGCTTTGGTGCCGGGAATTTTGTAATAATAGGCTACGGTTTCAATATCGTCGTCGCGCGAACCACAGCGGAAGGAGATCGACGAGTCGAAGGCAATCGGGTCTGGCCCGAAGAAACGGTAGATTACACCGTCCTGATCGAGACGCCCTCCCCACTTATGATACGGAGACCCGATCCAGCGTGCATTCTTTACATGGAACCCCCAGGAAAAACAGAAGTCGTCCTCCATATTCGTGCCACGGATTACGTGGGGGTCATTCTCCCCGTCGATCAGGATCGACATACCCCCAGTGTGATAGATCATATCGGTGTAATTGCGCTGCTTAGAACCGAGGACGATACCAGCCATAAAGCCGGTCCCATCAACCTCGGCCATCTGGAAGGCACTGTTACGGGGTGGCGCCGGCTTGTATCGGTGATGCTCGGCGTGGAAACGGAAGGGCGTCAGCAGAGCATCATCCTTATACTCGTGCCAGTCGATCATCGTGCAAACACTACCGTGTAAACCCGTAACCCGCCCGTCGGGCGGCTGATCCACGTAGAGCCGGATCCGGCAAGATTGGTTGAAGGGGATGGGCAACCAGAGGTTGTAGCCCGGATTGCCGGGCATCTGAGGCGTCTCGTAGTTAGGTAGGACCGTGAAGGCCGCATTGTCGACAAAGTAGGGAGTCCAATCGTGCATGATGCCGAAGAAGGACTTGAGCGTCATGTCCACCTGGGGTGTTTCCGCTCCATCGACGGTGATCTCGATCCGCCGCCCTTCCGCAAAGAGGAACCAGATGTGGCGCACACACCCACACCCTTCGACATCCAAGATGTCGACGTGATGGGCCTCCGGCGTCGTCTTTGGAACGGTGGCCGTGTTGGTGCGACGCGATTTGAACTTGATCGGGAGTTGGATCATCGGAACCGCGGGGTCCTGCATCGTCTGGTTTTTGAAATAATCAGAGGTCATACGTTAGTTCCTTGCTTTGTTATTTAGAGTGAAACTACCGTGCGGCGTTGCAATTTTGCGCCGCCTAGTCCGATAGTCCGGACAACCGGTAAGTACGTGCAGCGGTGCCGCTGAAGATGTCCGCCTTCTCGGCTTCACTCAACCCGGCTTTGGCAGCGATCCGTTTGAACGCATTCCACAGTGTTCGGTAAGACACGCATTCCTTGTCGACTGGGAAGTTGCTCTCAAACATGCATCGGTCGGGGCCAAACTTCTCGATGGCGTACACGTAGTACGGGTAGAGCAACTCGCATAGCTCTTCCGAACCAATGGGAGCAGGACGTTTGTGCATGTGAAACAGTGGCTCCCAAGGGCCGACGCGTTGTTGCGCACCGCCGACTTTCATCACCGTATTTGGGCATGTGGCAATAGCATCAATGGCGCGTTGCCAGCTGGCGGCGGTGCCTGCATCGGCATCCGGATCGATCTTGCCACCGAGGTGATTGACGATGATCGTGATGTTGGGAAATCGGCTCGCGAGCTTGGCGAGGGTTGGCAAGCGCTCGAAATCGGGCGAGTAGTTATCGAAACTCAGCTCGTGCTTGGCGAGCATTGCGAAGCCGTCGAGGAATTCTTGGTTCAAGTCGCTTGGGAACGCACTTCGTATGCCACGAAAATAGGGCGATGCGGCCATATGCCCTTGCAATACTTCCTCGATGGCATTGCCGAGTCGGAGGTCTGCGGTACCGAAGATGCCGGTGCAAAGCCGAGTTGGACCGTAGATCCCAGATCGGCTCATTGCAGCAATGCCATGAACAAATTCGGTTTCGCCTACGCAACGCATCGGTCCGGGCCCATCAGCGCGGTAGAAGGCACCACACTGGGCGAAAACGGTCTGCACAACATTGTGGCCAGCGCTTGCGATATCATTACTAATGTCTTCACATAGATAGACTTTTTGCTCGAAGCTCGCATGAGGCTCGGTCTCGAACGTGCGTAGATCCCAAAGATGGTGGTGCGGGTCGACGATCGTGAGGTCAGGCTCGAACACGGGCTCGGGGGTTTCCTGTTGTTGCCACGTTTCTATGGTGTTGTTTTCTGTGCTTGTCGTCGGCATCGAATCCTCCTAGTGGTTGTCCTCGGCGACGTCCCCAATGGTAGCGCCAAACGAGTTATCTTTTACATGAGTACCAGTGAGCTCGTCATTTTACTATCAGGCAGTCGATAGTACCAGCATTTACATTGAGACATTCTATCACAATTACCATATCGTGGTAAAGCGGTGGGGTTGCTATCAGCAATTAGTTCTGACGAATCGTGCAGGCACCTTCTGGATGAAGAGATGTAATGCAGTGCTACGCTGTCTTGGAAGCTGACCTTTTGTGCTGGAAAATTATCCGACGCT
>DTWD01000441.1 GCA_012963185.1 Acidobacteriota bacterium | reverse complement strand
GAGGAGGTCGGCGCGAACGTGTCTGAGCAGGCGGTCAAGTGTGATATGTGCATAGGCATCGATGGCGGTCCGGTTTGTGTGCGTTCGTGTCCAACGGGTGCGGCGGCGCGGATAAGTCCAGACATGTTGATCAATCTGTCGAGTGTTAGTACATGATATCGGGCGTAGATCAGCCTCATCAATCGGTGTCTTTTTTTTCTTATCGACGATTCTTCTACTTGAAGTTAAGCAGCGCGCTTGTTCTGATTTGTCTTACGGCTTACCTCATCCATGAACCGATTGCAGGGCATATCGGTTCAACCTGGCTCGGTTATACGTTCGGTGGCATCAGTGCCGGCCTGGTTTTATTCTTGTTGTGGTTCGGTATTCAGAAGCGTCGCTACGGGCAGGGCACGCCGCTGAGTGGATGGTTGAGTGGGCATGTTTACCTCGGCGGTGCATTGGTAATTGTTGCGACACTTCATTCTGGCTTTGAATTGGGACCTAATCTGCACTCTTTGACTTGGCTCTTGATGGTCATGACGGTCTTGAGCGGAGTGATTGGCGTCATCGTTTATTACCGCTATCCCGCGCTTCTTTCGGCCAGTCGTCGTGGATTGACCGACTCGGAAATGCTGGTCCAGGTGGATGCCCTCGATCGGCAGTCCGAGGTATTGGGCGCCACTTTGGGAAATAACGTTGAGGACGCATTATCTCAGTCTAGGAGTGAAACCTCCTCGATGAGGGCGAGTTGTCATTTATCCGTTCGTGCAAAGGACGCTCCACTTACCCATGCGGCGCGATTGTTGGTTGAGCGTTTGTGTGATGACAAGGATGATCATGGGCGAGGCCGGGAATTACACGCACTGCTGGTGCGCAAAGAAACCTTGCTGCGTGACCTGCGTCACCAGCGACACCTTCTCGCGCTGATGCGTGCCTGGTTGTATTTCCATGTGCCGTTATCAGTCGGACTTTTGGTGGCCATGGCCGGTCACGTTTTCTTGGTGTTTTTTTACTGGTAGGCATCATCGAGTGCGCGTGCTTCTTCGAATTATTCGGCGCCAAGCCATTGGCGATATCACTACCCAAGAATCGAGTCATTCGGCACCTATTATCCGTATTGGACGGGGTGCAGACTGCGACATTCATTTGCCCGATGCTGGAATTCAGTTAGAGCACGCAACACTTGAGTCGCGTGGGGACTACGCATTTATTCAAGCGGTTGGTCATGCGAGCATCTCGGTGAATGAAAAGGTAGTTGACGGTATTCGACTGCAGGTCGGCGATCGGATTCGACTGGGCCTTTACGAACTCAAGGTGCAAGAATCGATTGAAGCAGTCGATGGTGACGAAGCGCTTGTTTTGACCTGTGAGCGATATGAACCGGATGATGCCGTGTTGCTGGGGAAAGCAGGCACCACCACGGGGTCAGGTGTTGGTGCCAGGCTGGGTATGCGCGGCTTGTCGTGGGCGCTGGGGTCATTGATTTTTCTCATGTTTTTTGTGTGGCCGATAGCTGCGCATTATTCTGCTGAGAGCCGTGATGTCGGCGCTCTCGACACCGCGATGACAGCCGGACATCAGCCGGTCGGGGACTGGACGACTTGGGGGAGAAGCGCTTGGCTGACCGGCGCTGTTTCCCGGAGCCATGCACTTTTTGGCGATGAGTGCACTTCCTGTCATCAAAAGGCGTTTGTGCCGGTGAATGCCACTGATTGCCTGACTTGCCACAACGATTTGCAGGAGCATGTCCGAGTTGAGCAGTTTTCATTTGCGTCACTTGATGCAACGGGATGTTTGCAATGCCATCAAGAACATGAGGGCAACGATCAGTTGGTGCTGAATGATTCTCGACTGTGTGTGAATTGTCATCAAAATCTAGCAGCGACATCTAAGGGATTGGTTGAAGTGTCTGATGTGGTTAGCTTTTCCCAACATCCAGAATTTCGAGTACACGGTGTTAAGTCCAATAT
>DTWD01000440.1 GCA_012963185.1 Acidobacteriota bacterium | reverse complement strand
TGGTGATTGGAGTTGTCGGCTTTGCGTGGCTTGGCGCGGAGGCTCCGCGTGGGGCAACGGTGCAGCTCACGGGTGCTGACTATGCTGAAATTGAGCGCCTGTATGGGTTTTACAACCAAGGCAGCGATTTCCGAGATGCAGAGATGTGGTTGTCTGCGTTCGCAGAGGATGCTGTGTTTGCGACGCCCGCCGGTGAAACCCGAGGCCAGGCGGCTCTGCGACAGGCCCGGAAGGAACGCTACCAAGGGCAGACGGGTGACAATGGTCGGCGGCACTACAATTCCAGCTTTGTCATTACGCCGACGGAGACTGGTGCGAAGGGACGCGCTTACTGGCTCGTGAATGACGTCAGTGGTAGCGAACCCACTGCTGTGTCTTCTGGTTATTACGACGATACGTTTGTCAAAACCGCAGCTGGCTGGAAGATTCAAACGCGTACATTGCATCGAGATCCTGCGGCGGATTAACTGGTACAGGAATAGTTGGCCAGTGGTTTATCCATCTTGGCGTGATGATGAATCGCTGGCCAGATTTTTTCAGTTTAGCCGCTACAACAACGGCAGACGTGTCCTGACCGCACAAAGCTTTTGGTCGCTTCTCGTGTATCGGGTGAAGGACGCCCCGGCACGTTCGATACCGCAGCCATGGCCATCCCGGTCGTGGTGGCGGCGCGTGCTACGTGTCCATTGTGCGGCATTGGATGTTCAGCTTGGCCGTTTGGTCCCCGATAGCCTGTGAAAACCTGATAGTACCGAAGCGCGATGGTGCCATCGATGCGGATGCTGTTTGAACCATCCACAGCGTATCGCCGGAACGGTTCACCGTCACACAGAATGACGATGTTATTTGGATCCGGTAGATTGGTGACACGCCAATTCGTCTGAAGACCTTGTCGATCAGAGGTGCGTTGTCCTCAGCACTGTGGCGTGAATTGGTCTAGAGATGTAGGATGGCCGGTAGACGTCGAAGATATCGGGTCTTAAATGAGGGGGATACTGTGATTGGTCGAAAATCAACGGTGGTGACAGTAGTGGTTGCGCTGACGTTCCTTGCTGGGCCGATGTTGGTTGAGGGCCAGGAGTTATCCCGGACTCCATGGGGTGATCCGGATCTCAATGGGGTGTGGGATTTCCGAACACTTACTCCGTTTGAGCGACCTGAAGATCTTGCTGATCAGGAGTTTTTTACGGAGGAAGAAGCTGCGCAATTTGAAGCGAATCGACTTGCCGAGTTTGAGATCCGTGACGATCAGGAACCGGCGGATATTGTCGGAAATTACAATCAGTTCTGGTTTGACCCTGGCGATCAGGTGAGTGCGACGAATCAGACATCGCTCGTCATTGATCCACCGACAGGACGCGTGCCAGCGCTTGTTGCAACAGCGCAAGCCAAAGCGGATGCGCTTCGCGAACATCGTGAAGGGTCCGATCGGCACGCTCCGACATATGGAGGATTTGTGGATGATCTCGGCGGGGGAATGTTTGCGGTGCGCTGCATTTTGGGATTTAATTCAGGCCCGCCAATGACACCTGGTGGTTACAACCAGAATGTCCAACTCTTTCAGACGCCCGACCATGTGGTGTTACTAAATGAAATGGTGCATAGCTCACGGGTGATTCCTCTTGACGGACGTGCACATATTTCTGACAAAGTGAGCCAATGGATGGGTGATTCGCGTGGTCATTGGGAGGGCGACACGCTCGTCGTAGAAACCACAAACTTTCTTCGAGAAACGAGCTTTCGTAATGGTGTTACGACGTCAAACCTGAAGCTCGTTGAAAAATTCACGCGTACAGACGCGGGAACTCTAATGTATGACGTCACCGTTGAAGATCCCAATACATGGGCACAACCGTGGTCGTATCGCATTCCGATGCGTACGAATGCTATGCCAGTGTTCGAATATGCCTGTCACGAAGGCAACTATGGCCTGACCAACATTCTGGCTGGTGCTCGCGAACAAGAGG
>DTWD01000439.1 GCA_012963185.1 Acidobacteriota bacterium | reverse complement strand
TACAGTGCCAGCTGCAAAAATACATCGTCTAATTTACCCGTGTTCTCGCCCACAATCACGGTGAAGAAATCCACATACAGAATGCCTGTCGCTGACTGCGTCGAGCGAATCTTTGCCGTCTCCCACGTGAGGTACGACAGCACTGCTGGACCGAGTAGACCGAACAGTACTCGCTGCCAGAAAAATACCCCGGCACTTGAAAGTACATACCGCTGGAAGTTTGGCTCTAGGCCGGGTTCCCAGCCAGAAATCGCGAGCCAGACAGCCACGCTAACAACCATAATCCGCACGATGACGGAGCCGATGTGAAATTTCACTATCGACTGAAGGTGTGTTATATCCATCGACGGCAGCACGAGATACCAGTGCCCGAGAATCATCGCCGTACACGATCCACCAAGGAGCGCTGCTGAGGACAAAAAACTCGCGATGGCCAGTACAGTAGAAGCCATCGCCAGTGACGAACTAACCGCGACGGCCTGGGCGATGAGCGTAACGGCGCCTGCGGCCAAGCCAACCCAGAGCAGCCCGCGCCGCAGTACAGCCATGACGCGCCCGATGGTCGCCCAGTAGATCAGGAATGCGCCAGTTGCCACCGCCAGCGTTATGAACGCAGTACCAGATGCCACACCGCCCAATACCGCCAGGTCTGGACGAAATGCCATTCCCACAACTAGTATCGCGACCACCAACCCAGCATTAAAGCGAAAGAATTTCACCCCGGCAGACCGCGGGACCAATATCAGCGTCCACGCAATTCCGATACCCAGATGCGTCAGAAACAGAAAAAGGATTGCAGAAAGCGACATGAATCTGGCGCCGGAACCAGTCGTGGCCGATTCCGGTATGCGGAGGGAGCCAGCTGCTGGCTCCCGTGAGGTTGGACCTAGTTAACCGAGCCGCTTGTTAACTTCTACCCAGTTGACGACGTTCCACCACGCTTTGACATAGTCAGGACGCCGGTTCTGATAATTTAGATAGTAGGCGTGCTCCCAAACGTCGAGTCCAAGAATCGCGCATTTACCATCCATTAGCGGATTATCCTGGTTCGGTGTGCTTACAATCGACAGCGTACCGCCATCGACCACGATCCACACCCACCCGCTGCCAAATCGACCCACCGCCGCCTTGGCGAACTGATCCTTCAGGCTTTCAAAATTACCGAACGAAGCCGTGATCGCTTCGGCAGCCTTACCCGTTGGGTCTCCTCCAGCATTCGGTCCCATGACTTGCCAGAACATTGAGTGGTTCCAATGCCCCCCGCCGTTATTGCGGACCGCTGTGCGAACGTCCTCCGGCACACTGGCGAGGTCGCCCATAAGTTCGTCCAGACTCTTCGACTGCAACGCCGGATGCTTCTCGAGCGCTGCGTCCAGGTTCTTAATGTAAGCGGCGTGATGCTTGTCATGGTGAATGCGCATCGTCTGCTCGTCCACGTGAGGCTCAAGTGCATCGTACGCATACGGAAGTGGCGGCAATTCGTGGGCCATCGAAAATCCTCCTTCACAGTGAGATCCAGCGTCCGATTGCGCACCCGCACGGCCGCAGCGGATCGGAGACCTTGGAGTTTACTGGATAGAAAGCATCCGGTCGAGAGCCACCCGGGTCCAATGTTTCTGGTCATCGGGCACTACGACCTGGTTATGAACTTCGCCATCGATCAGAGATTCGAGCACCCAGCAGAGATGGTTCGGCGACACACGGAACATCGTGGAGCACAGGCACCCGAGCGCATCAAGACTTAACACCGTTCTATCAGGCGCCATCTCCTTAGCAAGCCGGTTCACTAAATGAATTTCGGTACCCACCGCCCACACCGAGCCTACCGGGCTCTCCCGAATGTGTCGGATGATCGTTTCGGTAGAGCCACTCGCATCAGCCGCCTGCACGACCTCCCAGGTACACTCGGGATGGACAATCACGCGCGCCTCAGGTTCAGCCAAGCGCAACTGCTCAATTTGGGCGACCGAAAATCTAGTGTGGACAGAACAATGGCCATTCCACAGGATTAGCTCAGCAGTCGCCACCTCGTCTGGTCGCAAGCCACCCATCGGCTGCTGTGGGTCCCAGACGACCATCTTGTCGAGCGGCACACCCATGGCGTATGCGGTGTTCCGACCTAAGTGCTGGTCAGGCAGGAAAAGAATCTTCTCACCACGCTCCCAGCCCCACCGCAGCGTGGCGGCAGCGTTACTTGAAGTGCAGACAACACCACCCTCACGACCACAAAAGGCCTTAATGCCAGCGGCTGAGTTCATATATGTCACGGGCACAATATCGGTAACACCTAGCTCCTCGAGCTCGCGCCAGCAGACTTCAAGTTCGTCTGGCTCCGCCATGTCGGCCATCGAGCAACCCGCAGCAAGGTCAGGCAGAATGACTCGCTGATGTGGAGCGCTGAGCACATCCGCGCTCTCAGCCATAAAGTGGACGCCGCAGAAGATGATGAACTCCGCGTCGGAACGCGCTGCCGCAACCTTAGCGAGCTTGAACGAGTCACCGCTATAGTCGGCGAACTTGAAAACCTCATCCCGTTGGTAGTGATGGCCAAGGATCAACAGCCGGTCTCCAAGCGCCGACCGCGCAGCCGAAATTCGGACGTCCAATTCTTCGTCAGATACACCCAAATAACGCTCCGGGAGCGCCTGACGTTCACCGATCTGCTGCTTTTCGTACCCGTTCAAAACTTCGAGTTGTTCGAGTTGCATGAACCTACACTCATCGCTTCAATCGATGCCCACGTCCATTGATTGTGAATTTTTTCTCAATCACAGGCCTCGAAAAAGCCAAGTCCCCGCACCCAACTTGACCTCGGAGTGGAGCCTGGCGCTACGGGTATCTTAGCACAGCAAACATAGTGTTTGGGTGACCAGTTGGCGTCGTCAAGCAGACATCGACAAGACGTTGTAAAGTGTGTCGCGCTCAATCGGT
>DTWD01000438.1 GCA_012963185.1 Acidobacteriota bacterium | reverse complement strand
CAGATCAGGGAAATGCCGCCGCAGAACCTCTCGAGGTCGCTCGTGATATTGAGGCGCGACCCACCGATCAGAGATATCAGGATCATCAGGAGGCCGTCCGCCAGTTCGCACGCGAAAACCGCGATGGTCCAGCGGCAATGCCGGCCACCCCGTGCATCCTGGAACACCGTAGCTCGGCATATACGGGTAGACAAATCGTCGATCCCCTGGAGGGACAGAGAAATAAAAAACATGACCCATAGAAATTCGTAGACGTTTTGCCATTAAGTCTGGAAACACTTTTGGAAACCACGGACCGCATGCAAAGACGAAGCTGTCAGCTGACAGATTGTCGCCAGAACTTAACGTAATGTTCCCAAGCCGTCGTCCTTGTCGGTCGCCTAACGCGGCCTGCCCGACTTCAATGCGTCCTCCGTTCTCCACAAAGACACGGGCAACTGACTCGATTGCGCGTCGAGCGCGCACGACACCTGCGTCCGGCTCATAGAGCGCGACCCCGAGACCGTCATAGCGAATCCATGGCCAGCGAGTAGACACTTCGTCAGGGGTTAAGACTTCGTATGGAACACTCAACGCGTCCCAGTTCGAGAGTGTGTCCGTAATATACGTATTTGTCTCCCCGCGAAGAATAAGGTCACCTGTCCGAAAAAAAAGTCGGGGGAGTAGTCGATCCTGACCTTCTTCGTCCCATTGCTTCCAGCGCGTAATCGCTCGTCTTGCCCATTCAGTCCATTGCCGTCCGTGCGGGCGATCACCATATGACGTCCGAACACCTCGAGTTTCGCCGCCCGACGTTTGCCGTGAGTTCCCTGCGCCGTACAAATCAACGACCGTCACCTTCGCACCCAACCGCTGCAAATACAGAGCGGTCCACATGCCAAAGGCGCCAGCGCCAATTACGACAATGTCAGATGATCGCCTCGGTTGAACGGCCGCCACCTCTTCTGCTCGGCTCGCTGCGATCGTCAAACCAGACCCCATCGCAGCAAGAAAATCTCGCCGATTGAATCTGTCCCGTCCGGGCCCACCTTTTAGACGCATCAATCGATCATTGCCTGTCGCACCGCATTCTGGAAATCAGACCGCAGTGTGCCACCTGGCGTCTGCACCATCAACACGGCAGCCATCTCCTCTTGCCAATCCACCCAAAAGGCTGTCCCAAGCGCGCCGAGCCAACCAAAACTTCCCGTCGACCGATTATCCTGCGCGACGACTGAATCCAGAACGACGTCGACGGTGAGCCCAAATCCTCTGCCTAGTCGTCCGCCCACGCGACCGGACTTCGCGTACAAGTCACCCACGTGATTTGCCGCCATCAGTTCTACCGTCTTTCGACCAAGGATCCGCTGTCCATTGAGTTCGCCCTGATTCACCAGCATCTGGGCAAACTTCGCGTAGTCCCCCGCCGTTGACCACAACCCGACCCCGCCAGCTGTCAGCGTGACCGTATCGACCCACGACGGTTTCTCCCGTTCGTCAAGACCGTCTGCGGTGCGGACATAGCGCGTCACTACACGGGATGACTTTTCGACAGGCACAATATATGCCGTGTCGTGCATGCCAAGCGGTTCAAATATTCTCTCCCGTAGAAAATGATCAAATGGCACGCCGGAGACAACCTCCACGATACGGGCCACGGTGTCTATGCCCGCCAACCCGCTATAGGACCACCGACTACCCGGTTGGAAATCGAGGGGCGCCCGGCCTAAATCAGACGCGTACGTAGCCAGCGTATCGTTCGAATGCCTCGGTGCGATACGTGACGCTTCCCGAGACCCCACCCCACCACTCACTAAACCAGACGTGTGCGTCAAAAGATCCCGAACGGTGACATCTCGATGTGCCGGCACCAAATAGATCTCTCCCTCTTCATCGGATTCAGACCTGGCAACGGCCACCTGTGTCCCTTCAAACTCGGCTATGAATTTCTTGACCGGGTCAGACAGTCTCACCGTGCCTTCTTCCAGAAGCATAAGGAATGCCACGCCGGCAACTGGTTTTGTCATGGAGGCGATCTGGAAAATCGTATCTTTCTCCATTTTTCGCATCGAGTCGACATTCATTACGCCGTGCGCCTCAAAGTGAGCCACCTTACCCTTTCGCACGACCAAGGTGACGGCTCCCGTGATCGATTCTGCCTCAATCGCACGATCAACCGCGTCACCAATTCTGTTCAGTCGTTCCGTAGACATTCCCACGTCTTCTGGAACGGCAGTCGGTAACTCCTCAGTCGCCGTCGCAAGTCCATTAACCGCGCGGGCATTCAGTGCCAGCCACCCCGACGTCCTCGGGGCACTGACTAGCACAACGCCAACGGCTAAGAAACCAACGCCCCAACGCGCCATCGCCGCCCAACGGCAGCACCCAATGGTAGAACTCGACATTCCTAACTTCATGGGACCCTCTCCCCTGCCTAGTATTGTCCTGCTCGTACTATTTGTAACCTGATCACTTCGAATCCTCAACCATAACGTCGCAGACGTCGAAATTGTCGATAACAACTGACGGGCGGTATGATCCTCGAAAATCGTGTCGTTCCGGTTACACTACGGCCTGCTGCATGGTAATTCACCATGCAAAGAGAAGTACCGATTTCATAACTTGCCCGGAGGTTTCACGTGAATCGCTTGGTCCGAACCACAGTATTAGTCTTAACGGCTTGTATCAGTGCCGTCGGCGGATCATCAACGCAAACAGTATTGCTCGCGCAGGAAGCATCGCCGCACGCAGTCCGCACGACCAAATTCACGATTTCTGACGTCGACGAAAGCAAAGTCTTCT
>DTWD01000437.1 GCA_012963185.1 Acidobacteriota bacterium | reverse complement strand
TCATACCGCGTTTGTCTTGCACGTAGGGTAATGGGAAGTTATGGTAGGTCGTCAAATATTATGAGGTGTGTTATGCGAAACTGCGCTTTTTCATTAGTTTTTACGGTTTGCTCGTTGGTAGCCGGATTGCCTGGGCTTGTCATGGGTCAGACGCAATCGGACAGCAATGCGCGCACGTCGTGGGGAGACCCGAACCTGCAGGGGACGTGGTCCTATGCGTCACTCACACCGCTACAGCGACCCGCAAGTCTCGGTGAACGGGAGTACTATTCCGAGGAAGAAGCCGCAGAGCGGAACATTGCGGTTACCCGTGACGTTGCACCGCCACCTGGTAGCGTCGGTTCTTACAATGCGTTGTGGTTTGACCGTGGTAGTGTGAGTCCAGACCTGCGCACGTCACTTATCACCGAGCCGTCGAATGGTCGTCTGCCAGTACGACCCGAAACGACGGCGAAGGCTGACGCGGCTCGGGCCTACACTACTGACCACCCAGCTGACTCATGGCTTGACCGCAGTAATTGGGACCGCTGCATTACCTATCACGGGGTTCCTCCAGTCTCGACCGGCTATAACAACACGTATCAAATTTTCCAGACCCCTGACCACGTGGCGATTCTTGTCGAAAATATTCATGACGTTCGTATTATCCCCCTCGACGGTCGCTCGCAACTGACGGGCGAGATTCGTCAGTGGAATGGAGATTCGCGCGGCCATTGGGTGGGTGATACGTTGGTCGTCGAAACGCGTAATTTTAGTGAGAAAACCCAACACCGATTCCCTTCATCTCCAGACACCATTGCTGTTGAGCATTTTCGTCGACTTGATGACAATACGATCGAGCATTCATTCACCATTGAAGATAACTCCGTGTATACCCGACCGTGGACAGGCATGCGGCATATGCCTCGGTTGCCTGAGTACGTTCTTTATGAGTACGCCTGTCACGAAGGGAACTACGCGATGACAAACATCCTCTCGGCGGAACGGACCGGAGAAGCTGCCGCTTCGAACGAACAATAGAAGTTATTAACTTAACCACTCTTCAATTGATGGTGAGAGGAATGTTCAGGTGACAGCGAGGCTACTCTTTTCTCGACGGACGGTAGATGGGTTCTGTCGGACGGTTGTCCGAATAGGATGTTGGGTGTTGTGTTCTTCAATAATGATGATGGGGAGTGCCGTGGCGCAGGATCTGTACGAGCGTGTGGAACATCACTACGCTGAGAATAATGGGGTTCGCATTCACTATGCGAGTCTTGGTCAAGGCGCACTGGTAGTGATGATTCATGGGTTCCCTGATTTTTGGTACACCTGGCGTCACCAGATGGCAGCACTGTCAAGTGAGTATCGTGTCGTGGCTGTTGACCTGCGCGGGTACAACTTGAGTGACAAACCAGACGGTGTCGATGCGTACGCTCTGCCGAACCACATCGCTGACGTGGCCGCCGTTATTAAGGACACCGGAGAAGACAGCGCAGTCATTGTTGGTCATGATTGGGGAGGAATGGTTGCATGGTACTTTGCTATGACTCACCCGACGCTGACTGACAAATTAGTGATTCTGAATTTGCCGCACCCCAATGGATTGTCGCGAGAATTAGTTACGAATCCGCAGCAGTATGAGAACAGTGCGTACGCTCGGACTTTTCAGGAAAAGTCTCCCGATGATCCTGATGTGTTGTTTGGTCGACCAATGACGGCTGAGACTCTTGCATTTTGGGTCACGGACGCTGATGCACGACAGCGTTATGTCGAAGCATTTCAGCGGTCTGATTTTACGGGCATGTTGAACATGTACAAGGCCAATTATCCGCGTGTCGCCCCTGGTGACGCGGTGCCGCCGCCGGCTCCTTCAGTAATGATGCCTGTGTTGATGTTTCACGGGCTAGATGACACGGCGTTACTCTCCGGTGCGTTGAACAACACGTGGGATTGGCTTGACAAGGATTTAACGCTTGTGACCGTGCCAGGCGTTGGGCATTTTGTGCAGCAAGATGCAAGCGAACTCGTGACATCAACGATGCAATGGTGGTTGGGACGCTAGTTCTGTTGTAAAGTGCGGTCGGGAGGGGCGAATCTGATGCAATTTCGTTCTGGTTTTAGGGTCATCGGTGTCGCGGTAATGTTGGGCCTTTCAGTCGCTGGACTGCAGGCTGCCGAATCGCCAACTTTCACCAAAGATGTGGCTCCGATCATCTTTGATAATTGCGTGACTTGCCACCGGCCAAACCATATCGCCCCGATGTCGCTTGGTTCGTATGAGGAAGCGCGTCCATGGGCACGTTCAATAAAAGACGTTGTCGTCTCCCGTGTGATGCCGCCGTGGGGCGCCGACCCAGAGAACAGTCTCAAATTTAGTAACGAGCGGTATCTTGACCAAGAGGAGATTGACACGATTGTTGCATGGGTCGATGCGGGTTCACCGAAAGGGAATGATGCTGACCTGCCCTCGCTGCCGGAGTTTGCTGATGGGTGGACGTATGAAGGTGGTGAACCCGATTACATCATCCCGATGCCAGTTGAATATGAAATTTCTGCGGAAGGGGAAGAGGACTACCTTGATTTTTGGTCGCCGATGCCGTGGGAACAGGATCGCTTTGCTGAAGTCCTAGAACTACGACCTGGTAACTTTGCGGCCACGCACCATTCAGCGATCTATACGCGAGACCTTCCTGCCGGCAAACGCGTTGTTGACGGCATTCTTATCGACGATGAGAACGATGCCGTCATTGTACGTGACGCGATTGAGAATGAAGGTCGCGTGGAACAGAGCGTGTTTAATGAGGTCAATCTTCCCGGGTCGAGCAAACTCTTGTCGTATGTGCCTGGTCGAGGCGTGGAGCGGCATCAGCCCGGGACGGGCAAACGATTAGCTGCCGATAAGTGGCTGCGTTGGACACTGCACTACAACCCGATTGGGGTGCCGGCTACCGACCAACACAAGCTCGGGATTTGGTTCAACACAAAACCGGTGACGCATGAGGTGCTAACGCGTCAGGCGGGTAACGCCTTCCCGACCGATCCATTTGGCAGTGATGTGTATATTGTTGAAGGGACAGAAATAAAACCGACACGAGACGGTGAGACTGGGGAGGTCGTGCGTGCCAAGATCCCGAATATCCCACCGTACGCGGATGATTGGAAGATTACGGGGATTACCCCGATTACTGAACCGATCACCTTATTTGCACTGTCGCCTCATATGCATTTGAGAGGAAAGAGTTTGCGATGGGTCGTTACCTATCCAGACGGTCGGGAGCAGACGATTCTCGACGTGCCGAATTTTGATTTTAATTGGCAGATCCACTACGAGCTTGCCGAACCATTGCACCTTCCTGCGGGTAGCAAGATCACGGGCATCGGCGTCTACGACAACTCACTCAATAATCGGTGGAATCCAGGGCCGCATCTTGAAGTCTATTGGGGGCAGCAGAGTTGGAATGAGATGTACCAGGCTTTCACCGAATATGTGGTTGATAGCCAGGATTTAACAACGACCAAGCCGAGCACAAACAACGAATAGGGATCCGTGGTGTTACGACTAACCGGTTTCGGCGTGGTCTGCGTAATGACCACGCTGTATGTCTCGGCTGGGGTGACGGTGTCGGCTCAACAGCGTCTTCCTCAGGGACAAATTCCTGATCTAGGTCGCCCCACAGAGAGTGGTGACGATATCCCCTTGTTTGATTACGACCAGTATTTTCCTGGCTCGTGGACATTTGAGTGGCGAACGCCGGAGAGTCCCTTTGGAAGCGGTGGGATGATCGAAGGGCGTGAGACGTTTGCGGCTGGTGAAGACGGCCGAAACTATGTCAGTTCGATTGAGGCGGTAGGTCCCGAGGGGCCTTTTACGGTGGAGTCGACCATCGTGTACCTCAAGCCCCAACAATCCTTTACCCGTCTTGAGAACGATAGCCGTGGCTTTGACCTGTTAAAGGTAGGACGGATAGGCGGTGATCTTGGCGGGTTCTATACGATTCATTATGAGTCTGCCCCGTCGGTGGTCGATGGGGTTGTGGCACGTGTTCGCAGTGTGACTCGGATTGTCTCTCCGTTTAATTTTAAAGTGGAGTCCAGAATTTCGGTGGACGGTGGCCCCTGGACCAATTTTGGAACGGGCTGGTGGCGCAAAGAAATTGATGGCGAACCATGAAGTTCAAAGTTCTTGTGGCGCTTCTTTTCGCATGCGGGCCGTGCATCGTGAGTTCAGCGCAGTCTGCGCCGAACACGGCAGCGATGGTCACGCTCGTTGGGTGTGTTGAGAGAGGTACGGGCGAAGGATTGTTTGTCGGTAAAGCGACGGCACCTCAGGAGATGGATGACCGACTTCCGGAACAGCCTGCGTTAGATGTGCCACTGGGTACGGGTCGCGTGCGTTTGATCGGGACGCTTGACGAGTTTGGTGTCGACGCGCATGTTGAGCACAAAGTATGGGTCAAAGGGCTGTACATCGAAGGTGGGTTTGAGAATCGGCTCAACCTTGTGTCGATTACACACCTCGCTGAGACTTGTCAGTAGAGAGCGGAGGGAGCACATGCGAGAACGAAGTTCACTGCTGTTAATCGTTACGGTGCTGGTCTGGTTAGCACCGGACTTTGTTGTGGCACAGAGTCCACTTCGGACGCCTTGGGGGGCGCCTGATCTGCAAGGTATCTGGACCGGTTCGACCATGACACCGCTTGAGAGGCGGTCTGAGCATGCCGGTAAAGCATTTTTGACAGAGGAAGAAGCGGCGGCCCTTGAACGACGGGCAGATGAGAGTCGCTTTGTCGAGCGTGAGCCGAGCGATGGTGATCCCGGTACGTACAACCAAATCTGGTTCGATCCAGGGACACGGATCGTGTCTGACCGACGCACGGCGTTGATCACAGCCCCGCCTGACGGGCAAGTGCCGTATACGTCAGCGATGGCTGAACGCCAACGACTTCAGGTTGCCTATCGAGTGAACGGGCAGCGTGATTCGTGGGTTGATGTTGATACCGGTGAACGCTGTATGTCAGACGGTGTTCCCATGTTCTGGCTTGGCTACAATCCGAATCACCAGATTGTGCAGACCCCTAATCATGTGGTCATTCTTCATGAGATGTTTCGTGATCGCCGAATTATTCCGATTACGGAGCAGCCGCATACGTCGGTCCGTCAATGGAATGGTGATATCCGTGGCCGTTGGGACGGCGACACGCTTGTGGTTGAGTCAACGCATTTTGTTGACAAGACGTCAGACCGTTGGGCCGCGACGTGGCGGATGCCCACAGAAACGATGCATCTCGTTGAACGGTTTACCCGGCTTGATCGCGATACACTTCAGTACGAATTCACGTTGACGGATCCTGAGAAGTTTACCGAGCCTTGGAGTGTCAGAATTCCATTAACGACAAACCAGGCCTCACGCGGTGTGACTGAAGGGCCCCTCTATGAATATGCCTGCCACGAAGGGAACTACAGTCTTATGAACGTCTTGAGTGGCGCACGCGCTGAGGAGCGGGCGGAGGAAGCCCCGTAACTGGTAATATCCTGTCCGTCGCACGGGTTTGCATGGCAGAGACCAGACTGCCAGTGGGAAATGATGGTTTTGCGCGGTTTCGTATTGGAAGAACGCAAGGGGCTGTCCATCGGGACAGGATCTTTCTCCTGAGTCGCTAACGCTTTATCATTTTTCTGTTGTATAGATGCAAACAGTTCTACCTTGTTGTGTTGGGCGAAGAACATTGGTATCGTTTTTTGGTCGCTTCGGTCGTGGCGGAGTATCTCGCTGTTTGGAACCTCTACTTTCGCTTGTCGCGTTACTCTGGGCTACGGCGAATGGCAGGAGAAAAGGAAGCATGATGGCAAGAATGGAATCGAGAATTGTATTGTCGGTCTTGACGCTGACTTTGGTGGCGATCGTTCCTGTTTCGTCACAGGAGGCACCACAAACTTCCTGGGGTGCACCGGACCTTCAGGGTGTATGGGATTTTCGTAGCATCACGCCACTTGAGCGTCCTGAAGACCTTGCCGATCAGGAATTTCTG
>DTWD01000436.1 GCA_012963185.1 Acidobacteriota bacterium | reverse complement strand
TATCCGTGTGGAATAGCAACCGACACTGTTTTACCGGTTACAGGGTGACATTTTTTGCGCACCGGAGCCGTTTTAGGAAAATTTTTCCACACACGTTTCTTGTCTGTATTGGGTGCACGTTTGGTGCGCTGAAACCCATATGCACTACGGAACAATCTGTGCTGGGGGAATGTAAAAGTTAAATCCGATAGAATGATGCGGCGACACACGTGTATGTCGCCGGCCCGATGTTGGTATAGGACCACACCGGGTTTGATTTGGAAGGAAAAAAGATGTTTGACGTAAATCGTAAGGAAATTGATTGGGGTGACCGACGCCTGGTTTTGGAGACCGGACGCATAGCCCGGCAAGCTGATGGCGCCGTTGTAGCGAGCTACGGTGAGACCGTCGTTTTGTGCACGGCTGTGGCGCAGAAAGTACCGAGAGTTGGTATCGATTTTTTCCCTTTGACGGTTAATTACCAGGAAAAGACATTTGCCGCTGGGAAAATTCCGGGCGGGTTTTTTAAACGAGAAGGACGGCCTAACGAAAAAGAAACGTTAACATCCCGTTTAATTGATCGTCCAATTAGACCCATGTTTGCTGACGGATTTCGTAATGAGACTCAAGTTATTTGTACAGTGCTGTCCCACGATTTGGAAAATGATCCTGATATCGTTGCGATGATAGGTGCTTCAGCGGCACTTACTCTCTCAGGGATACCTTTTCTGGGCCCAATTGCCGGTGCTCGTGTCGGGTACATCGACGGTCAGTATCTAATAAATCCGACGCCGGACCAGTTGGAGGTTAGCGAACTCGATCTGATCGTTGCCGGAACCGACGGTGCAGTACTAATGGTTGAATCGGAGGCCGCAGAGTTGTCCGAAGAAATCATGTTGGGGGCCGTGACCCATGGGCACAGGGAAATGCAACCCGTGATTAACGCGATAATAGAACTCGCGGAAGCTTGTGCTAAAGAGCCTTGGGAGGTGGCGGACGCCGCTGCACCCGATGAGAATGTGGTACGAATTGCCGAGTCGTTTGACGGCGACTTGCGGGCGGCATACGCGGAAAGTAACAAACAGGCTCGAGTGAAGAAGCTCGATACGATCCGTACTCGGGTGTCAGAAACAGCGGAGGAAGAAGGTCTGGATCCGGTAGCGGTGGGCACAGGGGTTAAGAAACTTGAAAAAACTATTGTTCGTGGTGAGGCACTTGCCACTGGTCGTCGCATAGATGGACGCGATACAAAAACAGTACGCCCCATTAATGCAGAGGTTGGAGTTCTACCAATGGCCCACGGCTCAGCGTTGTTTACTCGCGGAGAGACTCAAGCTCTTGTGGTGACCACACTTGGAACAGGTCAAGACGAACAGATAATGGATGCGTTAGAAGGGGAATATCGGCAGCATTTTATGTTGCACTATAATTTTCCGCCATATTCAGTTGGTGAAGCTTCTTTCATGCGCCCACCAGGACGACGTGAAATCGGCCATGGTAAGCTTGCGTGGCGGGCTATGCGCCCGCTGATGCCGGAGAAAGACGATTTTCCTTATACAATTCGTGTGGTCTCGGAGATAACAGAGTCCAATGGCTCTTCATCTATGGCCACAGTGTGTGGAACTTCTCTTTCCCTAATGGATGCGGGTGTGCCTATTAGACGGCCAG
>DTWD01000435.1 GCA_012963185.1 Acidobacteriota bacterium | reverse complement strand
CGGTTTGGTCTGTTTGAATTTGAAAACCGAACACGCCGCAGGCCCAAGCGGGAAATTGACATCGCCCCAACCCCCTAATTCAACCCACCTGTTCGCTTTCTGATCGAACTCCCAGATCAGCGTCGGCTTCCCTTTGTCCTGGATAGGCACAATCAGGCCACCTTGCCAGGCCAGCGCATTGTGATTCGCAAAACAGACGGCATGACCGCCATCTTTCAGTTCAAAGACGCCTGTCAACACCTCTCCCTGTTTTACCTGGATCCAAAAGTCGTCTGGAAACGCCACGGTCCCGTCGGGGAGCCCCTCCTTTTTCCCACGATTCTGTATAGTTCTACGAGTAGATGTGGAATAGACGACTGCCGGCTGATCGCCAGCGGCTAACTCCCCCCGCTTTCCCAGCAGTTTCTTGAACCTGTCAAAGTGATCACGCGGTTCGTAATCGTCGGCTGCGGCTCGATGGCCGCCGGGCGATGGCGTATCGGTCGCCTTAACGCGTTCGAACCGAAACACGCGGGCATCCGCCGGGGGTAAAGAGAAGTTGATTTCAGGTGGCGAGCCGATCACCGACCACCTGCTGTTGCTGCGGTCGAATTGCGAAACAACAATCCGCTGCCCCCCCTGCTGCTTTAGTTCCATAACCACTCCCTGCCAGGCGTAGGCGTTGTGGTTGGCTACCCACACCACGTCAGATTTGTCCGGCAACATAAAAAAACCACAGAGGGCTTCACCCTGTTTGATTTGCAGCCAGTGATCTTCCGGGAACGCCGTGGTCTTGTCCGGGATTTTGAACTCCTTCTTAATGTTTGCCGCACTCCGCCTGGTCGGAGTCGAGTAGACGTCCACCGGATTGCCCATTTTTCCGATTAACTTGTAGGTGGGCTGCATGTGTCGACCGATTCGATTGAGAAAATAACCGTCGTTCCAACGTTTCTTGATATCCGGCTCCCTACTGGCATAAGGTCCACCAATGAACCACATGCCCGTCTTGAGGCCGTAGGCAATTGAGGTATTGAGCGTAAACAGGCTGCGGTTATACCCATCGAGCCCCATCCAGCGGCCCATCCGTCCGCGGCGTTTTTTCACAAGGCCACGGTAATAGTTCAGCATGTTGAAATGCCAATGGTGCCCTCGCTGCCAGTGGTAATCATAGTAGCCATGGACTCCAGGACTGGTCGGATAGCTTTCGGCATGATAGTAGGTGTATGTCCCAACCCACACGGGATGCGTAGGATCCCAGGTTCGCAGCATGCGCAGCAGGAGGTCAAACTGTTTTAAATCGCCGGCCCAGTCGAGTCGTTCGTTCCAGAGATTATATCCCCAGATAGCGTCCGAGCCGCGCGCCTTTAGACAGTTCGCCTTAACCAACGCACGTTGCTCTTCGTTGCGGCGGATGTCGGTCTTCGAGGGTGCCTTCCAGGCCAGCACATCGACCATCATCTTCATCTGGTATTTCCTGAAAAGTTCGTGCCGCCAGTCCTTGTAAACACAATGGACCGTGTTGAAGCCAGCGCTCTTGAGCAACACCAGCATCCGTTCGAACTCCTTCGGGTCGAGCGGAAACTCGTCTCCGATGGCGTAGGGCAAGGAGAAGACAAACGAAAACTCGCTCGGTAGCGCCGGTGGCTGGGTCCTAGGACCGTCAAACTCATTGCCTTTCTCCACCGCAGGCACGACAGCCTGGGCGGATGAGGCGGCCACGCCGCGGCAGGCGATAAAGACGGAGGGGAAAAGCATCAACCAACAGGTGAGAACAGTTTTTCCGAGAGAAGTCCTCGACCGCCCTTGTGCACTGAGCGACAACACGAATACGTTCATGCGTTTCATGTCTGTACCCTCTCTATGTATTAGTTGAACCCAGCCAATAGCCTATGCGAGGCCATGGGCGGGGGCAAGG
>DTWD01000434.1 GCA_012963185.1 Acidobacteriota bacterium | reverse complement strand
TTTTCTATCGCGGTAACGGATCGCGACGAAATTCTCCAAAAAGTAATTCCTCGACAAATTCAACGCACTTAAAGTCCATTAACCGAGCCCCGTCTTCGATGCGTCGGTAGAGAGGCATGCTGATCGTCCACGGCTCGACAAAGACATTCGGATCGTCCATCGTGGCCTCGTACTGTATGTGGTTTGCGCCAATCATGGTGTAGCGCTCAGTCACGACTAACTGATTTGTGTGGTGACTTCCGGCTCTGTCAAACCACGTCCGATCATTTTGTCCTGTGACCTCGACAACCAGCGTGTCGTTTTCCCAGCGCCCTACAGACTGACCCATCCATGAATCTGTCTCAGCGGGACCCACGTTTCGCATATAGATTTCTCGAACGGCTCCTGCAAATTCGTACGCAATAAAGACACTATTGTCGTTCTGGAAAATTTGAAACGGGAAGGGCAGATAGGTTGCACGTGGCACGCCGGGCATGTAGCACTTGATCTCAGGATCGCGGTCGACCCACTGAGAGTGATTCTCTTCTTTGAGTTCTCGTGCTTCGGCCGTGTATGGGATACGCCCGCCATTTGTGATTACGCCCATGCTGCCCGGTACCGCACCGACGGCCCCAAGTGCGAGAACCGGAACGTCTGGAAGCATGCTGTGAGGTCCTTCTCGCAGTTGCATCGCTGGTCTAGCGATATGTGGCTCAACGTCGTAATTTGCCGCGTTCAGTGCTTGCCAAATGCCGTTGAGGTCTGGAGTCCCGGTAGAGAGTCTGGGTGGTTCGTAGTCGCCGGCTTGCCCCATGCTCAATGGGATACCGACTACTAGACTAAAGAGGACTATAGCGGCAGTAATAAATAGTTTTTTCATTAGGTCGAGAGTTCCGTACTTATTACTTATCGGCGCACAAATCGTTGGACTCGTTTTCCTTCCAGGGTTTCCCCGACATAGATATTGCCATTTGAGTCGACCGCAAGACTATGTGCTGCTGTGAAACCGCCCGCTTGATGCCCGCCAAAACCAATCGTGTTTACGATTGAAAGATCGTCGCGCGAGATAACCCAAATCTTCGCATTCATGCCATCGATGTTATAGAGGTATTGCTGGTCGGCATCAGGAGAGAAATCCACGTCAAATGCTGCCCCGAAGCCCCGGGTTCTCGGTGCCATCACGAGTTCATTGACGAAGGTTCCATCGGTCTGAAAGACCTGAATACGATTATTTATTCGATCACACACATACAGTAGACCGTCGTTCGAACGTGTTGCGCAGTGAACTGGGCGTCCGAATTGTTGTGACAGTTCGGCGTCTGGGTCGTACGTGTAGGCGTCGTCAGTGGGAACGTTGCCATAGGCACCCCAATGGCGCTTGTACTCACCCGTATCAGCATCAAAAATTGCGACACGACGGTTTCCATAGCCATCCGCGATGATTACTTCATTCGTTTCAGGGTCAACGTCGATCTCGGCCGGTTGGCCGAAGTTGGCCGTGTCGTTGCTACCTTGGCCTTGACCGTGCGCCCCGATCTGCATCAGAAAGTCGCCGCTTTTCGTGAATTTTAAGATGTGAGCATCTTCGCCACCACTGCCTCCAAGCCAGACATTGTCCAGGTGGTCAATAAAGATACCGTGCTCTGAATCAGGCCATTCAAAACCATCCCCTGGACCACCCCAGGCTTGGACAACGTCACCTTCCTGATTGAATTCGATAACAGGCGGGGCCGGACGGCAACATTCTTCTGCAAGCGGAGGGTCAGCGTCTAACGCGGCCTCTTGTGCATTCAGCGATAAGGGCCGATGTACGACCCAGATATGGTCGTTCGAGTCGACGTCAACGCCGACTACGTTTCCGAGTGTCCAGTTATTGGGAAGAGGCTTGGGCCAGGTTGGATCGAATTCGAAGTCAGTGCCATTGCCAACGGGACCTGAAGGCATTGTTATGACTTCGGCGCTCTCATCATTACTGGGGACCGGTTCCGCGCCGCCACAGGCAACGGTTACCAGGATTACGAAGAACGCACTGGTCAGTGCGAGGTATTGAACGGGGCGCATGATCATTCCTCCCTGCGACGAGTTATGAGAGAACAACACCTGCAAAAGATTACGGATTTGCATAGCCTATTAGAAATACGCGCAATTTGTTACTACTGTTCATCAAGGTACCTGCGTGATGCGGTCGCGTCCATCAGTGGAACCACCTTGTCAGGGTCGACCCGAACCATCATGTAGGTGATGTGATCTGGGATTTCTGTAAATTCATGTCCTGTTCCGGCTGGAATGACAAACACATCACCTTCTTTCAGGTGATGTGTCACTCCATCTCGAACATTCTCGGCATTATTTCCGGGGCCATTCAGGAACTGGACGGCGCGGTTGTCGGGTGGACGCCTGACTTTATTGACAAGGTCGGCACCAGTCAAAATGGTTCCTCCACCACTCGTAACCACGTAGACCTCGGTAACAAGGTCATGTTCGGCGACTCGTCCTCGGCGTGTGTCGAGAGCGCCACGATGCGCGATCGCGACCTGCACCTTTGACTTGCCAATATCGATTGACCTGACCTGCTGGTCGACAAGCCCGTCCTTACGTCCCACGAATGCGTACTCGGCAAGTTCCTCAGCGGGTACATAGGTAGCCGGACACATATCGCATGACGGTTCTATGTTCTGGGCCGATAAATGGCCGAACATGAAGGCACAGATAATCGCGACGGCAATAACTAGTGATTGTCTCATGATGGTATGTTCTCCCTACGCCACTCTAATACAGGTAACCACGCAGCGCTCTGATTTTGTAGGCTCTTTTGTTATGAAAATTGGATTTATCGGTCTCGGCACGATGGGGCGTCCGATGGCGCTCAATTTAATGAAACACCAGCACCAACTAACGGTGTATGCGAGGCGGGAAGCGTCTCTCGGGCCGTTGGTTGACGGTGGTGCGGCCACAGCGGACTCACCGGCCGAGGTAGCGGCCGGATGCGGCGTCGTTTTTACGATGTTGACTGGCACGGACGACGTTGAGGCTGTGATCCTCGGTGCGGATGGCATCGCAGAGGGGGCACGCCCTGGTACTGTCGTAATTGACACAAGCACGATTGCCCCGGCCCGGACACGGATGATCGGCAAGCAGTTAGAAGAGGGTCGAATTGATTTTCTTGATGCGCCGGTTTCAGGAGGGCCACAAGGTGCGAAGGACGCGTCACTTTCAATCATGGTTGGTGGCAAAGTTGAGGTGCTGG
The DNA here is from genome assembly GCA_012963185.1 of Acidobacteriota bacterium. The sequence goes on along the minus strand of DTWD01000434.1, from coordinate 1,276 downwards.
ACAGGATGCGGCCGCTTTTTGACTGTATTGGGACGAAAGTCTTACATATGGGTGAGCAAGGAGCCGGGCAGAGCACGAAAGCGTGCCATCAACTGTTGTTGCTGATTACTGCACAAGGTGTTGCTGAGGCATTAACGCTTGCCAACCGCGCTGGACTCGACGTGCAGCAAGTGCAACAGGCGATGATGGGGGGTATGGCGTCCAGTCGCGTGCTGGACTTCTTCGGTGACCGCATGGCGCGACGAGATTTTTCGGCCGGTATCGAAAGTCGTCTCTACCACAAGGACCTCGATATCGTAATGCAACTTGCCCATTCTCTTGGTGTCTCACTTCCGGCGGGTGCGGTGACCATGCAATTTGTGAACGGTTTGCACGGTCAGCGGCGTGGGACTGATGACTTGTCGTCGTTAATTACTTTGCTCGAATCGTTAGGAGAGCCGAGCAGCACAAAATAGTCCTCCACTTGGAACTCATTTGGATTACCTGGAACTCAAGGCGTTGTTTGTGCAAGGATGTGCTGACTGCTTGACAGGTCGTCTGGGCAGGAGTGCAACCGGTGGCGCATTCTGTTGTGCCATAGTTTTAAGGAGAGTTATGCGAAAGATTTTTGTTTTTGTAGTGGCAATGGCCCTGTTCATCCCCGCGGCGCTTTTGGCGCAGGGACCCACTGGTGTTGAGTCGGCTGAGCCGTTTAAGGTGGGCACCTTCAACATCCACGGGGTGCCGCATGTTGGGATTGTTCTCCGTGACTCCCTGGTAATCGACATCGAGGTCGCGAACATGGCGCTCGAAGCGAATCCAGAGTACGCCAAGATACCTATGCCAGAGGACATGCTGGAACTAATCGGGCGCTATGACTACGGTCTTAAGTACCGACTGTATGAAATCGTCAATGACATTGTCGACAACAACCGACTGTCCGGAAGTAGTCGCGCCGACTTTGTCTACGACGTGTCTGAACTTCGCATCCGGCCCCCCATCATGTACCCGGGCAAGATGATGAACGCGGCGGTGAACTTTTACTCGCACGCCTGTGAGGGCTGTTCTGCAGAGGAACTAGCCCAGCGGACCCAGGCGCGGAAGGAGGACAGGGGCATACCCTACCTGTTCCTCAAGCCCGGCCGCGGCGCGGTCATCGGGAGTGGCGATCAAGTCGTGATGCCCTACGGCCGTGACCGGATTGAATGGGAAGTCGAACTAGCTATCGTGATGGGCCGTACTGGCAAATACATTTCCGCGACCCGTGCATACGACCACGTGTTTGGCTACATGGTCG
>DTWD01000433.1 GCA_012963185.1 Acidobacteriota bacterium | reverse complement strand
TCGCCGAAGCCCGCCCGCCGCATCAAGTGGGCCATGGAGGCAATTTCTTCTTGCGCAAAATTATCTTGGGCGATTTCTTTCTGGTGTACCAAGCTCCAACCTCGGTTTTTCATCATGGCAACCATCGATTGCCGCTTCAATGCTAGGGAAGGGCGAGAGCCTCCGGCTTGTGACCGGGTTTATGATCCGGCTTATGTCATCGTAGGATTAGCTCCAACTAGTGTCAAGGTGAGGCCCAACTTCGTGCTGTTTACGTCGGTGCCGTTGGTGCTGTCTAGGTCGGTGATGAATAAAACATCATCCTTGCGGTTAATCTGAAAATGGCGGCGAGAAACATACAAATTGTCTAGGAAGACTTCGACCGACGACGACTTGCCGAACACCGAAACGGGCCGGTTCAAAACAATGGGCCCGTGGTCGGGCAGACCTTTCTCAATGGCGAGAGTTGCGGTAGGATTCGTCGCCATAAAGCATCACTCCAAACCTAAAGCCAGGATAGCATTCGCAGTGGTGGCAGTCCAATTCGTAGTGACATTCTGACGATTGGAAGAAGGGTGATTGGGAGCAACCCACCCGAAGCTCATTCCTTGTTTGCCATGGAACTACTCCCTTAGCGCCTCCAGATATTTAGACTAACGCGACTCTCCCTAGCCTCCATCAAGCAACACGAATGAGCCGCCCCAGAATCGCTACCAGCAAGGGGCTCATCTATTTTCACGACGTTGCTGCCCGTATAGGTACGCCGGGTTACAGTGCTACTACCTGGTTCCAACCCCTCATCGGAGAGAGCATGACTCGGGATCGCCAATCAGCAAAAAGGCTGACCATTTGGTCAGCCTTTTCTCTTGCCTAAATCCAGCGATTTGCCGATTACAAACGTCGGGGGGCGTCTAAGCTAAAGTCATCATACGCCCGATCCTGGTCGATAGCACCGGAATATGACCCGATCACAAGCTGGAAACATGTGGGTAGGTGATTGCAGGAGGATAAACATGAGCGTGAAATCGAAAGCAATAATCTTATTCGTTGGATGGTTCGTTCTTGTAGGGTCCGCTTGCTACTTGGGATCCGGCGGATCTACCGAGACCCGCGATGATATTTTTGATGTGGGCGACTCGCCCAGGGTAATCGTAATCAGCGACAACGGGCCGGTGCTTGTAACGTCCGGGCCGGACGGCAAGATTAGCGCCAAGGCAACGCTACGGAAACCAAACGATATCGAATACGAGATTGCACAGGTGGCGATGTAATCACTCTTAGGGTTGAGGTAGACGGTGGTAGGGTATTCAACATAGGTGATAGTCCCCGTGCCGAGATTGAGATTACAACCCCGTCGAACACGGCGGTTGAGATTCGATCCGGCAACGGAGGTGTAGAAGTCTACGGGTTAAAACAATCTGGTACCGTGTGCGCTTCCAACGGAAGGATCATCTTGGACAAAGTTGCCAGAGAATTCAATGTCGCTACCAGCAATGGGATAGTCGTCATCACTGGAGCCCGTGTGCCATTCGATGTCGAGATCAACAATAACGGAATTGAATTTGACGGAGAACTGATTAAAGGCAGCAGCAATAAGATAGCGACATCCAACGGAAGCATAGACATCAGTTTGCAAGGGGCATCCAGCGTGATGTTGGACGCGTCCACAAGTAACGGCTCCATCGAGACCGAGTACTGGATCCTGACATCGTCGCCTGGAGATGAACATCACTTGGTCAAGACCATTGGAGCGGGCGAGGCAGAGCTTATTGTCAGGACATCAAATGGCTCCGTGGCGATTCGGTAATGAGTGCGAAAATCGCAAACCAAGGCATGGGGTTACGCGCCAGTAGGGATTGCGGCGTGTTCACCGATAGCTCTGATAAAATGCAAAGTTTTTCTCAACCAGAAGATCAATCAGCCTTGATATCAAGCTCTCGCTCTTTCGGAGGCCTCGTCATCAATAGCATGGCAACGGTGACGAAGCCGATGATAGCGAGGACTATGAAGGCAGACCTGTAGCTGCCGGTTACGTCATAGACGATGCCGGAGAAAAGCGCGCCGATGGCTTGGCCTAGGGATACAAATGGCTCGGTCACACCCCTGATAGCACTCTGTGATTGACGACCGAAGTAATTGGCATAAGCAACCACCGGCACCACAAGGATGCCGCCCACCGCCACTCCGAATAACGAGGCTACGAATAATGCCTTGATGGCGGTGTTGGCGAATGGGAACAGAACCAAGGCAATCGCCATCATAGTCGCCACTCCGGCATAGCTGTACCGGACCGGGACCTTGTCCACCACCCATCCCCAAAAGAGGCTGCCAACGCCTGTGAAAACGGCGTTTAGACTCAATGACGCCGCTGAAATTCCCACGCCCAACCCCCGGTCCAGAAAATAGGCCCCTTGATGGATGTTTGTGCCGGACTGCAGGAGAAATAATAAACCGGTGGACAAGGCCAAAAGCCAAAGAGTGGGGGTGCGGGCAGCCTCTCTCAAGGTCCATTTGGGCTCTTCAAGCACGGCAGCGGACTCTGTCAGATTGCCAGGTTTATTCAGCTCGTCCCCGTCAGGCAGCAACCCGACTGACTCTGGGCTCTGCCGAATCAGCATCGAGACCGGCCCAAGTGCTATCACCCAGACCAGCGCCCCCAATACAATCCAAGCCTCCTCCCATCCTCGGTATTTGATGATTAGCCCAGCCAGGAGGGGGAATGTAATCATGCCTATAGAGTGGGACGAGAATAATATCCCTGTGGCCCGGCCACGCAGTCTGACGAACCAGCGGGATACCACCACCGAAGGTCCGATGGTCATCGG
>DTWD01000432.1 GCA_012963185.1 Acidobacteriota bacterium | reverse complement strand
CGAGTGACCCAGAACACGGCGACCAGGAATGCCACGACGCCGATGAGCATGTTCTGAACCATTTTGACGACAGCCGCGATTTGCTCCGCTTGTTCACCGAGGAGAGCTCCTGCCGCGACAACGGCTCCTGTCGCATCGATTGTTCCACCGATCCACGCGGCACCGACGACTGGGTCCATCCCAAGTGCTCGGACAAGAGCAGGCATGGCGACCATCATTACGACCGTAAAAATGAGCGACATTCCGACGGCCAGTGTTAGTTCCTCTTTTTTTGCGCGAGCTGCGGCAGCAACGGCAATGGCCGCTGACACCCCGCAGACCGAAGTGGCTGCTGCAATCACAATTACGAGGGAACGACTTCCAATCTTTAGGATGCGAGTTCCAAACTGGTACATGAAAATCAGAACAACCGGTGTTACGAACCACGCAACGAATAATCCAGGTAAACCAAGATTCAAGATGTTGCCAAAGAGGATTTCCGCTCCAAGGAACACGAGACCGGTTTTGATATAAAGCTCGCTCCGAATGGCTGATTTCATCCACTGAGGTGTTCCGATTGTGTTTGCAATGAAGAGACCAATCAGGAGTGCCCAGAATGCGTATCCGAACCCCGCCGCACGAATTCCGGTCTGATTCGCTACGGTATACGCTAAAACAGCGAGGGCAAAGACTGGAATGAACGCAGTCGCGTATCGTCGTCCATTGCCCGACATAATTTGGACGGCAATGGCAGTGATAATGACAAGGCCGAGCCCCAGCGATAACAAACCAGACACACGGCCCGGGAACGCTTCAGTTGGAAGCGTCGACCAGCGGCCAACACCGGGCACCGAAGTAATAAATTCGAGTACGACGCCGCTAATAAGGAGTCCAGAAAGCCAGATAGCCCACCAGTCCTCTTTCGCGAGTAACGGGTGCCGTGTTTCCGCCATGTCACGCGTATCATGCCCTGAAATGATCTAAAAATGACGAGTCAACCAGAGGTTGCCTAAGTTGCTTGAAGTATCGATTCTTGAAAATGTGTGTTTTCCCCTTCTGTGCGAGGCGGTGGCAGGTCAGTCAACTAGAGGTCGGCATCAACGATACAGGTCGTGATGAAGAGTCCCGCAAGGGCCAACCACCCCAGTCTCACCGGTTGTGTAAATCCCGCGGCATTTTGGAGCGCTGTTCTATACTAGGCGTACTACAGCACTTCAATTATTACCATTATGAATGCGTCAATCGGAAGCGGTGGGCTCATAGCCTGCTGTGCGGTTGGTCGAGAAAGGCGTTGTCATGCCGAGTCGTCTAGTTCTGTTGGCCATTGTGCTGCCATTGCTTGCTTTCCTGTTGACACCGATATCTGTGAGTGCACAACTCAGCCAGACTGCAGGATGGGCTTCGTATCTCGATAATGAATATCGTGTCGTCCCCGATGTTACCTATCACGTGGCGAACAACGTGGAGAACAAGGTGGACCTCTATCTTCCGCAGAACACCTCAGGACCAACGCCGGTCTATATGTACATCCATGGAGGTGGCTGGCGGGGCGGTAGTAAGGAGCGCTCTTTCTTGCGTGTATTGCCGTACCTTGAGATGGGATGGGCGGTCGTAAATGTGCAGTACCGACTACGGCATGTGTCACGTGCCCCGGCGGCAGTCGAAGACTGTCTGTGTGCATTGCATTGGGTGAAGAGTAATGCTGAGGAGTACAACTTTGATACATCGCGGATCGTTGTCGGTGGGAATTCAGCAGGTGGCCATTTGGCTCTGACGACTGGAATGATTCCATCTTCGTCTGGCCTTGATCTCGGATGTGAGGTGAAGGACGACCTTGGTCTGGCGGCTGTTATTAACTGGTACGGCATCACGGATGTTGGCGATCTTTTGCAGGGTAAGAACGAGAAATCGTACGCGGTTGAATGGATGGGTAGTTTGTCAGACCGACTTGATGTTGCACGACGTGTGTCTCCGTTGTCTTACGTGCGTGAGGATCTACCGCCAATTTTTACCATTCATGGCGATGCGGACCCGACTGTGCCGTATCAGCATGCTGTTCGTCTTCACGATGCATTAACGGAAGCCGGTGTGTCGAACGAGTTCCACACCGTTTCAGGTGGTCTTCATGGACGTTTTACTCGTGATGAAATGGAGACGATTTATGCCAAGATCCACCTCTTTCTTTCGCGGCACGGATTGACTGACGCTGTTGCGACAACAGAGGGCGAGTAAGTCGTGCCGCAGATAAGAAGTAGTCTGCCCATCCGGTCAAGAACATTTTCGGTTGGCTTGGTCGTCTTACTGACGATTGGTCATGGTTGGGAGTCTTATGCGGCGCAAGCACGTACGTCTGATTTCGTCGAACTTGACGGTGCCATTGCGGCATTTTGGGAAGCGAAGACGAACGACGAAGTGGTGGCTGCGAGTACGGCCATTCTGGAAACCGATGCAACAATTGAGGATATTTGGCCACGGCTGCGGGCCGGACGGAATTATGACCGTTCAGTGCCGACTGGGCGTCGGCTGTTGAGTCGGACCAACCGTGACGGTATTGAGCACGAGTATGTTGTGCTCATTCCAGATAATTACGACCCGGCAATTCGCTATCCGGTTCGGGTGTACCTCCATGGTGGCGTATCCAGACCGAAACGCGAGAATGGCGAGTTTTGGCGCAATGAGGCGCGGATCATGCGAAACGATGCAGTGGTTGTGATTCCGTCAGGATGGTCAGAGTCGTTGTGGTGGCAGGATAGTCAGATTGAGAATCTAAATGGCATCCTTCAAGACTTGAAACGTGTCTATAACCTGGATGAGAACAAGGTTTTTCTACTTGGGATTTCGGACGGGGCGACTGGAGTCTACTATCAAGGTTTGAAGGCGACGACACCCTGGGCAGCGTTTTTGCCACTCAACGGTCATCCGACAGTGCTGGCGAATCCAGCAACCGAGGCTGATGGAGATATTCACGTCACGAATCTTCGGAACAAGCCCTTGTTCGTCATCAATGGTGACGAAGATCCCCTCTATCCGACATCGTCGGTCGTGCCTTTTATGCGTCTCTTTCAGGAAGCCGGTGTGTCAATAGATTTCCGGGCCCAGCCAAATGCCGGTCACGATACAAGTTGGTGGGATGCTGAGGCTCCGGCAATGGATACGTTCATGGCTGAATGGTCGCGGCGGCCACTGCCACCTCGATTGTCATGGGAGACTGAGACAACGGATCGCTACAATCGT
>DTWD01000431.1 GCA_012963185.1 Acidobacteriota bacterium | reverse complement strand
TCAACGGGTCAGCAACACCACTAATATTAGTGGTGTTGCTGACCCGTTGACCCGTACCGTTTAACTCGGCGCCGGAAACATTACAGAGGATTTCGGATTCGAGGCGGTCTCTTAGTCGGCCGAGTCGGGATGTTTCACCATTCAATTTGTCTACTGCAACTTGAGCGGCAACACCAAGTCCAGCAATGCCGGCGACATTTTCAGTTCCAGCGCGGCGATTTCTTTCCTGGCGGCCACCGGTAAGACTTGAGGTGAGTCGTGTCCCTCTTCGTACCCACAGTGCGCCGACGCCTTTTGGGCCATTAAACTTATGTCCAGAAATTGAAAGAAGATCAACCCCGAGCTCGCTTGCACTGACTGGGTATTTGCCAGCGGTCTGCACAGCATCGGTGTGGAACAACGCTCCGTGAGTGTGAGCGATAGAAGCTAGCTCAGTGATGGGTTGAAGTGTCCCGATTTCATTGTTTGCGTGCATAACAGAAACGAGCGCAGTTTGGTCAGTGATAGCGGTTTGGAGATCGGATGGGTTCACAATGCCTGAGGCCCCGACGGGAAGATAAGTTGCTGTCCATCCATGCCGTGTGAGATCTTTGATGGTGTTTAAGACAGCTTCATGCTCGATTGTAGAAGCAATTAAGTGACGCCGCCCGTTTGGACTAGAAACTCCAGCCGCCCCACGAATCGCAAGGTTGTCAGATTCTGTGCCCCCGCCGGTAAACACTATTTCTGCTGGCTGCGCACCGAGTAGAGCAGCGACAGAGGCACGTGCGTCGTCGAGCAAGGCCTTTGCGGACTGCCCAAATGTATGCACGCTCGATGCGTTGCCATAGCAGTCTCGAAGCACATTAGAAACTGTATCTACGACAGTAGAATCGACCGGTGTGGTGGCATTGTGGTCTAAGTAGATGCGCATCTATTCTGATCTTACCATCGCCCCTAACCCTCAGCAACGGAAGGACTAGACAGGCTTAAGGCGCTTTCGTATACTGACTTACTGGTTGACCTAGCCGTTAAATTCTAATGGTTGCCAGCGACACTGCAACAAGAACAAACCGGAGATGTTCCCATGTGGAAACGTGATGAAGCAGTTCGTCCTTCGAGTGCTGGAGCGGCTACGATCATTGAACAGGGACAGTCTGTATCAACAACGTCAGCTGTAAGAAATGCGAGCGGAGACACGAAGACTAATATTAGGGATGTCGTCAACGTCGGGAAGTCAGTCGTCATTAAAGGTGAGGTTAACGGTAGTGAAGACCTCACAATTGAGGGCCAAGTCGACGGCAAGATTGAACTTCGCCAGCATATGCTGACTATTGGCCCGAATGGACGAATCACGGCAGAGGTGTTTGCAAAGTCAGTGGTCATTCTTGGTGCGGTCGTTGGTAATGTGACGGCGACTGAAAAAGTCAACATTAGAGAGAGTGGTTCATTGGATGGAGATATTGCGGCTCCGCGTGTTGCGATAGCAGAAGGCGCGCATTTTCGTGGCAACGTGGATATGTCGACGAACAAAACTACGTCGATTGTGAACGAAGAGCCTGAGAAGGTTCGACCTGGCAGGTCGGCATCAAGGACCGCAGGACCGCGAACAACATAGTCTTGCCACTGTCATGGTGAGTTGGCTTTCAGTTGATTTCTCGGCAATCGAATAGCGTGAACTACCTGCGTTGTGATGCGTTTAAATACTGGTGGAAGATTGTAGTTCAGTATTGGGTGGTGTCTAGAGGGCCTCGCCCTCTTTAGAGTCCAGTCTGGCACTTGAGGAACTATGTCGCGACCGGTTGTCGCTCTACTCACAGATTTCGGAACTTCGGACCATTATTCCGGTGTAATAAAGGGAGTAGTGCTCGATATATGTCCTGATGCGAATGTTGTCGATATTACTCATGATGTTCCACCTCACGATGTGATGGCCGCGAGTCTAGAGCTTGCTGCAGCTTATAAGTATTTTCCTCCTGGGACAGTTTTTCTCGTAGTGGTCGATCCAGGTGTTGGCTCAGACCGACGTGCTCTAGCCGCGGATATCGGAAACTATAGGTTCGTTGCCCCTGATAATGGTGTTGTTACGGATGTTTTTCGTGAGAGGTCCCCGCAGCTTGTCGTGGAACTTACGGAACGACGTTATGCACGGCCAACGGTGAGTCGTACGTTCGAAGGCCGCGATCGTTTTGCGCCGGCGGCTGCATGGATCGCGAAAGGTGTTCATTTGTCAGCTTTTGGGCGTCAACTCACGGATTATCAGTTGCTTGAGGCGCGTGATCCGTTGGTCGAAAATGATCGAATCGTTGGAGAAGTGTTACTAATTGATCGATTTGGCAATATCGTGACAAACATAGGCCGAAAGACGTTTAACCGTTTAGCTGAGCGGGGTTCTATGCAAGTTGAAATAGGCAATGAACGTATCGGTCGTGTGGTGGATACCTATTCAGATATTGGAGTTGATGAAGTATGTGGCTTGTTCGGAAGTACTGAAAGACTAGAATTTGCTGCGAATGCGGAGAGTGCTGCGGAGCGCCTATCCGTTGAGTCTGGGTTTCCGGTCATCGTGCGTCGGGAAAAGTGATTTTCTGATTCGGATTACGTATAACAGGTAGGGATAAAAGACCCGTGATTAATTTTGATTTTAATGAAGAACAGTTATTAGTTGAAAAGTCAGTTCGTGAATGGGGAGCGCGTGAAATCGCTCCACGGATACGAGAATTAGATCGGGCTCATCAATTTGACCCAAATATCCTTATTCAGATGGCCGAATTAGGCTTGCTTGGAATCTGCGTGCCAACGCAGTACGGTGGTTCGGGTATGGATTATCTGAGTTTCGGACTTGCGTGTGAAGAGGCGGAGTATGTGGACACATCACTGCGCGTGATTCTGTCCGTGCACGTAGGTTTGAACTGTTTGAGTTTGTTGACATGGGGCACAGAGGAGCAGAAACAGCGTTATCTCGTTCCTCAGGCGCAAGGAAAGAAGATTGCCAGTTACGGGCTTACGGAACCAGGGGCTGGGAGTGATGTCCGCGGCATTCAGACTGTTGCGGTAAAGCAGGGTGACAACTTTTTGCTTAGTGGTGAGAAGATGTGGATTTCCCTTGGTGATGTTGCCGATCACTTTCTTGTATTTGCATACAGTGACCTTGAGAAAAAGAAGAAACGTGACGCATCCGGAATCAGCGCTTTTATTGTTGAGCGAGAATTTGAAGGGTTTTCAAGTGGCACGTTAACTGAGAAGTGGGGGATTTTGGCTGGCAATACGGGCTATTTCAAGATGGACGAGGTCAAAGTGCCGTCCAGTAACCTACTGGGTCAAGAGGGTGAAGGCTTTAAGATCGCAATGGCTGCGCTTGATCAAGGACGTCTGAGTGTAGCGGCTGGTGCGACAGGTCTAATCCGTGCATGCAGAGATGCAAGCGTTTCGTATGCGAAGGAGCGTAAGACGTTTGGTGTCGCTATTGGACAACATCAGTTGGTGAAGGAAATGATCTCGCAAATGGAGTCGGACTACCAAGCGTCTCGATTGCTTTGGCAGCGGTCAGCGTGGTTGAAGAATATTGGTAGGCGAAATACCCGTGAAACGGGCTTAGCCAAGTGGTTCAGTACGGTAGCCTCTGAGCGGGCAGCTGCTGATTCTGTTCAGATCCATGGTGCGAATGGGTATTCCGATGAATATCCGGTAGGTCGGTTTTACCGCAATTGCAAAGGTGCTGTTATTTATGAGGGAACTAGGGAGATTCATAAGCTGATGCAGGCAGACTATGCCCTTGGTTACCGTGTTGATAAACCAACTCGTTGTGAATTGCCTGCCTATCGAGAGGGAGTATAAGCGTGGCGTCGAACTGGCCAGAATTGGCTCCAGCGTTTCTGCAAGTTGTTGAAGAGGCGGCTATCGCTTGTGCCCATACGATGGGGCAAGGTGACCGGCACCGGTCAGATCATGTCGCGGTTGAAGCAATGAGGTCCACACTTGATTCCGTCCCGATCGACGGTCGCGTCGTGATCGGCGAGGGAGAGCGTGATAAGGCACCGATGCTTTACATAGGCGAAGAGGTCGGTCGCGGGGCCAAAGGTGAGACCGGATTGATACAGGTAGATATTGCAGTCGATCCATTGGAAGGTACAAATTTATGTGCCACCGGGGCCCCTCGGGCCATTGCAGTGTTAGCGGCATCTGAGCGTGGGGGGTTATTGCATGCCCCGGACGTTTATATGGAAAAGCTGGTTGTAGGTGCTCAGTCAAAAGGGGTTGTAGATCTCGATGCGCCAGTGGCTCATAACCTCCAGGAAATTGCAAAGCGTCTTGATCGCGACGTCGAAGACTTGGTTGTTGTCGTTCTTGATCGCACACGTCATGAACAGTTGATTGAAGAAATCAGAGATGCCGGCGCACGTATTCGACTAATAGGAGATGGTGATCTGACGGCTGCGATAGGGGCAGCTGTGGTTGGTAGTGGTGTTGATGTTGTTATGGGAAGTGGCGGGGCACCAGAGGGTGTCTTGGCAGCCGCAGCGATGCGATGTCTTGGTGGTGAAATTTTTGGCCGCTTAGTATTGGATAGTGACGAAAAAAAAGAGCGTGCAAGCGCTATGGGTGTTGACGATTTTAATAAGGTTTATACATCTGCCGATCTGGCATCAGGCGAAAATATCATTTTTGCCGCCACCGGTGTGACTGAAGGGTCTCTGATGAAGGGTGTGCGATTTTTTGGTGAAGGATGTCGCACCAGTTCTGTGGTCATGCAGAGCAAGCCACATCAAGTGCAGTTCATCGATACGATTCATGTGAAGGACCAGGCTAATCGCAGGGGATTGCGTCTTTAGGAACTTCCCGTTGATCGCTCCCTAGAAGTTTCGTGTATAGATTATGGCAAGACTATTCGTGCCGAAAGTATCGGGCCGGTCATTACCAGTGGACTGTACGATTCAAGTCTTTCGAGTTGGGCCGGCATAATGTTTTCACGGGCAGGACGGAAGGTGCTATTCGAGTTTCGGTAGTCTGATGTGACTGGACTTTCTTAGAAGACTAATGAAACGTATGATGAGTCGAGGGCGGTACTTCGGTGTCGGTTTTGTAGGCGGCATGTTACTAGTCGTAGGGCAGCTGTTGCTCGCACAGCAGGATGTCGCGCAGCAGTACGAAGCCCTCACGCTTAGTGACGATGCCACTGGTTGGTCAGAGCGATTGCGAGAGTGCGCGACTACTCTTAGTCTCCTGCAGAGGACAGCAACCGGCGTCAGCACAGCTACTCCCTTAGCGGATGGACGGCCTTTACGGGCTGACCAGTTTCCTCGGTTTCTCCGTCCTACGCACCAGGGTGATTTCGGGTTTTATAACTTCTTGATTCTTGGGGATCACGAGGTGGTGACTTTTCGTCGTCGTGATCCTAATACCGAAGAAGGTTACGTTATTGAAACATGGGTGCGCACTGGAACTGATCAGGTCGATGGACGATTGGTAAGTGTGTTTAACCCGACGTGGACTGTCGATTTGCTTCATGAATCGTTGCGTCGGTATTCGTGGGGGGTCGATCGGCCTAGGATGTTCTGGGGGGAATTGGTAATTCCTTCCGACCTTCTGGTTACGGTGCCTAGTGATGTGGGAATAACCGAGGACCAGACAGAAGAGACGGTTAACGTGTTTTTTTCGGTTATGCCGCCGAATATTCCCACATCAGAAATTATTCAAGTGAATGAGAAGGTGCAGTTTGCGTCGCACGCGGTCAATATTTTTGTACCAGAGTTCGGCGACACGCGCGTACATGGCGGAGATTCAGATTTCGGAGAACATCTCATTACAAGAATGTTTTATGAGTATTTTGATGATGTTTACGATGTCGTTGCGGTTATGAGTCAGGCGACACAGTTCACTGATTTTTCCGCGTTTCATGGGAATGTTCAGAATGCCATTAAAGGGATTGGGTTGAGCCTTTTCGACAATTCGTGGTTTTACGGTAGTGCCGGTGTGTTGAAAGCGGTTGAAGGTTATCCGCCCGGTGGTTGGGCGACCCTGTCCACAGTGCTCCACGAACAGGGCCACCAGTATGGGGAGTACACAAATACATGGAAGGAAGTGGGGCCTCCATTATTAGAAGTCGAGACCGCTATCGATCGGAAAGGTCATAAGCCAAGTGGACACACACCGCTCTTGTACCCGGGAGCGTTCACATATGGCGCAGTGTTGGAAGGGGGTGTCCGTGTTACCGAAGCAGGAGGCGAGTACAGTATCGAACGTACTACCCCGCTCGTAACCTACAATCCACTGACTTTGTATCGGATGGGACTAATTTCACCCGAAGATCTGCCGACGTACCAGGTGTTTCTTAATCAGGGCCAGTTCAATGAGAAAAAAAGTGTTTTACCAGATCTCAACGCGCCAGTGGAAGGAGGCAGTATTGAAGTGACGGTCAACGATATGTTGGCAGCAGATGGTGTTCGCGCCGGCCCTGTTGTCGATCGACTTAAACGTGCTCTTGTCTATGTGTCTCGTTCTGGCCTTGTTCCACCAGAGGAAATGCATGTTGTAAATTACTTTGCTAAGCGGCTTGGGGAAGCGTCCGGTGTGACGACTTATGACCGCTTTCCCAGTTTCACGGAGGCGACTGGTGGTCAATCTATTATGACGACGGATATTGATCCAAGAGGCTCAATAGATACCTTGGAAACAGTTGGAGTTACTCGATACCTACGCAAGATTGAGGCCGGTCCGGAAGTGTACTGCGCAAAGATCGGCACCCATGCATTAATTGGTTTCGCGTTTGATGAGGAGATCGGTGGGTGTGTTGAAGCTGGAACGACTGTGAAGTTAGAGGGTTCGTTGACTCTGACTGACCGTACTGATTACACCGCCGTTTGTTTTAAGGCGATGCGCTATGGTGATTCAAGTGACGACGGTTTGTTTGTATGCGGGAGTGTCAACGGCGGGAACCGTTTTAACGTGGAGATGTTTTTTCCTGCGAATCGTCCAGGCGGATGGAAATTCAGTGCCTATGCTTTTTTTCCTGATTCTGGGGCTCAATATCCACGAAGTACGTACACCGGAGGTATTGAGGTATTGCCGCAGACAGACTAGTTGTCTAGTTCAGCATCTTTGTACTTTTTACGGCGCACGGGACGGGTTTTCTTTTCTTCGTGAACGCCGCCCCGTTGCCTCGGAAGCGGAACCCGTGGCCGTTTTTTGCGGGCTGGCCGACGTTTTCGCTTAGGACGCATCGTTTGCGCTTTATATGCTGTGGACGTTACTTATCTAACGATCGATCCAGACCAGCCTTCGGAGCAGGCGTTGCGGCTAGCAGCCTCTGAATTATCACACGGTCGAGTGGTCGCTTATCCAACTGATACCTTATATGGCTTGGCCGCAGACCCTCGAAATGCCGATGCTGTCGATTGTATTTATCGATTAAAAGGGAGAACGTCAGTCTCGCCGCTTTCACTGATTGCCGCCAATATTGATCAGGTTAACGCTTGTGTAACGGAGTCGTCTCCGCTTTCCTGTCGCCTCGCGGAATGTTTCTGGCCTGGGCCTCTGACGCTTATTTACGATGCCGGCGCAACGTTAGCTCCAGCGATGTTAGCCGGAGGACAAACAGTTGCTGTGAGAGTTCCGGCACATCCTGTTGCTGCTGGAATTGCACGAGTGTTCTGTCACCCAGTGACTGCGACGAGTGCCAATCGCAGTGGTGGTTATCCATTGAGCGAGGCCTCACAGATTACCAAAGAGCTTCCTGATGGTCTCTCTCTTATCCTCGACGGAGGGCCAACCACAGGTGATCTGCCTTCGACAATTATTGACGCCCGTGGTTCGGCACCAGTGCTTATTCGGTCGGGCATTGTACCGTGGGAACGCGTGCTACAATCGCTCGCGTGAAAAACTCCGCGGCGGTGGTCAATGCTGCTGCCGCGAACGAGTGGGTTCCAATAGTCGGTCTTCTTTTCGGACAGCGGGGTCGCGGGAAAATTGAAACGTTACTGTCATTGGACGAGTTCACGGATCTCGTCGCCGCACCAGACAGTATTTTTGTTTTCCGCGTCGTGCAGGAGCACCAGAGCTTTAGTCTTGTAGAGGACCAGTATTCGTGATGATTAGGCTGTGGCCGGTTTTTGTAATCGCCTTGTTGGTTTCAATAAGTTGCGGTACTCGTGTTCCGATCGTGACTACACCCGAATATCCTAACTTTGTTTTTCCTGGCATCCCAACGACTTATGGTGGCGGGCTCCAACTACAAGATCAACAGAGTGCTTGGGCGTTCCTGCAGACCGGGGATTTGAATGGCGCTAAACATCGGTTCGAGGAATTACTGGAAATGGATAGTAATTTCTTTCCGGCAGTCGTCGGACTGGGTTGGGTGGATTTAGCAGAAGGCCGCTTTCAAGAAGCCGCTGCTCAATTTCGTTTAGCGTTAGACCAGAAGGAAGATTATGTATCGGCATTGGTGGGACATGGCGATGCTCTCTATAGACTGAATGATATTGTTAGCGCATTGAAAAGTTATCGATTCGCAGTGAAGATTAATCCGTCGCTACTGCGGGTCGAGCGTATAGTTGCCGAGCTAAGTCTTCAGGTCATGACCGATCAGTTGGTTGAAGCGCGGCAATTTGGAGAGGACGGTCGACTTACTGATTCTGAACAGGCTTACCGCGAAGTGATTCAAGGTTCACCAGGCAGTGCATTTTTGTATGTTGAGTTAGCCAGAATCAAACAGCAGCAAAATGAATTATCTGAAGCACTGGTTGTGATCGGGCAAGCGCTGGCATTGGATGATACATACGCTGAAGCCTTTCTTCTGCAGGGTGACCTATTTGAATCGAATGGCGAGCTGGAACTGGCTGTGTCCGCCTATACACGTGCGAATGCGATTGCCCCCAGCGAGCTGACTGCGGATGCGTTATCCCGTGCGCGCAGCGGCTTGAGAGCAGTGGATCTTCCAACGGAGTATCGAGAAATTGTGACGAAAGGTGAGATTACGCGAGGAGAGCTTGCTGCTCTTCTCGGGGTTGAGTTAGGCGGGCTCCTAAGGGATGCTGGTAGTGAAGTGTCGACACCTATCTTCACGGATACTCGTAATTATTGGGCGAGTCAATGGGTCATTGAGGTTGCTCGAGCTGGAGTTATGAACGTGGATGGGCGCTATCAATTTGAGCCAGGGCGAGTAGTTCGACGCGGGGGTCTCGCTGAGATTGTTGCTGCGACATTATTGCTCATTGCTGAATTCGATCCGGAATCAGGACGACGATGGCGAGCGGCAAGACCACGCTTCACTGATTTAACATCAGATCACCTGAATTTCGACAGTGCATCAATCGCAGTCGGTGCGGATGTTCTTGATTTGTCAGAGAATGGCCGTTTTTTACCGACTCGCGTGGTGAGTGGGAGAGATGCTGCCGATGTCGTGGCGAAATTAACGGATCTGTTTGAAAGAGTTAGATAGCTATATGTCGGTGTTGACCGCTCCAAATCAGCTCACTCTTTTTAGATTGTTGTTGGTTCCATGTCTTGTGATTTTTGTGCTCTATGGGTTTAATGGCATGGCGCTGGTCGCCTTCACTGTCGCCGGCGTGACAGACGCACTTGATGGATTGATCGCGAGGCGAACGGGCCAGCGTACAGCGTTGGGGGCGTGGCTCGATCCAATGGCAGATAAGCTGTTGTTGGTATCAACGTTTGTGGTTCTGACGATGCCGCTTGGACTTCCAAATCAGCTTCCGCTGTGGTTTACGGTTTTAGTGATTAGTCGTGATGTGTGTATTGTTTTAACCGTTGCGGTTGTAAACCTTGCAATTGAGCGGCGGGTATTTTACCCAAGTGTACTGGGGAAAATTACAACGGTGCTTTATATTATTACTGGTGCTGTGACGTTGTTCTTCAATTACATGGATCAGAAATCAGTGTTGGTCGATCTGATGGTTTATGCAGCCTTGGTATTTACGGTCGCATCTGGGCTTCACTACATCGTCCATGCTGCACGACTGGTTAACGATGGCTAGCTGTTAGTTGGCACTGCTAGGTGCTAAGTTTTTTCCGGAAATACTCAATTGTGGTCGAAAGACCTGCGTCGATTGGAACGAGAGGTTCCCAATTAAGGAGCGTTCGTGCGCGGGTTATGTCTGGTTGCCGTATTTGTGGATCGTCAGTTGGTAATCCTTTGTGAACGATACGGGAAGATGAATTGGTAGCTTTGATAATATTTTTAGCGAGCTGCAGGATTGTCATTTCTGTGGGGTTGCCGATATTGACTGGGCTATTAACATCGGACTCGGCAAGTGCGACGAGTCCGGTGACTAAATCACTGATGTAGCAAAAACTTCGTGTTTGGTCACCGTTGCCATAGACTGTGACTTCTTCATCGCGAAGTGCTTGTGAAATAAAGTTGGGAATTGCGCGACCATCACGCACGCGCATCTTTGGACCGTAGGTGTTAAATATACGTACGATCTTTGTATCGGTACCATGGAATCGGTGGTACGCTGTCGTCATTGCCTCCGCAAACCGCTTGGCTTCATCGTAAACGCCGCGGGGGCCAATCGGGTTGACATTTCCCCAGTAACTTTCTTTCTGTGGGTGTTCAAGTGGGTCGCCGTATACTTCGGACGTTGACGCGAGAATGAATCGAGCACCTTTAGCCTTAGCAAGCCCAAGAGCATTATGCGTTCCTAACGCACCAACTTTTAATGTCGGAATAGGGAAGTCAAGGTAGTCGATTGGACTTGCGGGAGAAGCCCAGTGAAATACGAAATCAACGGGCCTATCTAAGGTGATGTAGTTCGTTACATCGTGCTTAATGAATAGGAAATCACGACCGCTTAGATGAGCGATGTTATCGATGTCGCCAGTAAGTAGATTGTCAATTCCGACGACAGAATAGCCTCGGTCAAGCAGTGCCTCGCTTAAATGAGAACCGATGAAACCGGCTGCTCCAGTTATTACGGCTCTGGGCATAAATTAGTAGGCGTGTCGATGAAACGATAAATGGACAATGGTCAGCAACATAATCTTGAAGTCCAATGCCACAGACCAATTCTCAATGTAATACAAATCGTACTCGATCCGTTTCTCGATGGAAGTATTGCCTCTCCAACCGTTGACCTGAGCCCAGCCTGTAATACCAGATTTAACTTTGTGGCGAAGCATATATTGCGGAACTCTGTCTTTGAACTGTTCGACGAAAAAAGGGCGCTCCGGCCGCGGTCCAACAAGAGACATGTCTCCCATTAGAACGTTCCAAAGCTGTGGGAGTTCGTCAAGACTGAATCGCCTGAGAACTTTTCCGGTAACGGTTCGTCTTGGATCGTTTTCACTCGCCCAAACTGGACCAGATTCGCGTTCAGCGTCCTGGTACATCGATCGAAATTTAAGTAGCTCAAAAGGTTGTCCGTCGAGACCCATCCGCTCCTGCCGATAAAGAATAGGGCCGTCTGAGGACAATCTAATAGCGGCGGCAATTATCGCCATAGGTCCAGAAAGAAGGGCCAGAGCCGCCGATGAGCACCCAATGTCTATTACTCTTTTGATCGCGCTGTTGAAACCTCTTAGCGGAACGTCGTTGACATTGATAAGTGGTATGCCGTCTAGTTCTTCGAGTCGTGCGCGTAGCGTTACAAATTGAAGAAAGTCTGGGATGACTTTTACGTCAACGCATTCTCTATTCGAGATCTCGATCAACTTCAGCATGTTGACATGCTGATCAAGTGGGAGCGCTACGTAAAGTTGGTCAATATGCTCTTGCTTAAGGATTCGCTCGGCATCTGTCAGGGACCCGAGTAGGGGAAGCCCACGATATCCCAGTTGATTGTCATCATGTGTATCGTCGATGAATCCAGTAATCTTGTACCCAAATTCTGCATGTCTTAGGAATCGATCCGCAACGTGTCGACCGAGTTCACCAGTGCCAGCTATTAAAACCTTTTGTAGTCCCAGTCCTGCCTTGAAACGGCGTTGCATTAGAGCGCGTGCCATGTCACGAGATGTGTAACTGAGACCGACGTTAAAAATAACAAAGAGAGCCCATACAAGTCGTGATACTTCGTATGCCCCGATTGCTCTAGCCGCTGAGGAGGCAAAGTATGCCTGGATTGTTAATGTGCCCAATAGCCCGATCATGACTGTGAGTAGCGTGCCCACTAGGACGGCAAAGAAGTCGTCGACACGAGTTCGATTTCGTCTGAGTCGGTACGCACCCTGAAGATGAAAGGAGACTGGAATGATCAGCCCAATAAATGGCATTAACGTCAGGTACTGATTAAAAGGCGGCTGTCCTTTAGGTGCTGGAAACAACCCTGTCTCGAATCGAGCAAGGTACGCCAACGCGAAGGCTGCCATGCCTAGCAGTATGTCAAGCGAAATATACGTAGTGATGAGTGCGCGTGTTTGCCGAATCATGTGAGATCGGAAGCCAGCGTTTCAAGCGCAGTGCGCATGTGTTGATGAAATACCGTCGGCGAAAACCGAGAGGCTGCCGCATGTAAGCGCCAGGGGTCGAAGTCTCGTTGGATGACTATTTGAATGGCATTAGCAAAGGACTGAGCGTTGTTTTGTTTGACCAGCAGGCCAGTGATGCCATCGTTAACAGTTTCCAGTGCTCCACCCCGTGCTAATGCGATGACAGGTCGACCGCATGCTTGTGCTTCCAATGGTGCGATGCCGAAATCTTCTTCGCCGGTCAGTAAAAAGCCTTCTGATTCTCTGTACAGTTCCCGCAATTCTTCTTTAGTTTGATGGGGCATGAATTTTACAGTCGAATCTGCGTGCGATCTGAGTCGTTTAGCTTCAGGACCTGTACCGACAACGCGCAGTTCGACTCCGGCAAGTCGGCAGGCATCGATAGCCATGTCGACGCGTTTGTAAGGGACAAGAGCGGATACGACAACAAAATATCCTCGCGATTCCGACCCGTTTGGACGGTAGAAAGTCGTGTCAACGGGTGGGTATATAACTTTAGCCTCTCGATTATAGTATCGGTCTATTCTGCTCGCAACATATT